>WQVR01000023.1 GCA_009785775.1 Candidatus Proendomicrobium guianensium | reverse complement strand
GTATCAACAACTTTGCCTTTAGGCCTGCCCAAATGCGCCATAAGTATAATTGCGGCTTTTTGCTCAAGCAAGTATTCTATGGTAGGAAGGGTTGCCACAATACGTTTATCATTTGTTATGTTAAGGTTAGCGTCTAACGGCACATTATAGTCTACGCGCACTAAAACTTTTTTTCCGGCTACGTTTAAATCTTTCAAAGTTTTTTTCATGATTGCTCCATTGTAAAGTTTTAAAAAAAGCTTCTCCTTTTTAGGGGAGAAGCTTTTAGGTGTTTTTTGAAATTATCCGTTAACTTTTTTCATATGAGCTACAAGGTCTAAAACTTTGCAAGAATAGCCCCACTCATTATCGTACCAAGAAACAACTTTAACAAACTTGTCTGTTAAAGCTATGCCGGCTTTTGCGTCAAATATAGAAGTACGCGCGTCGCCTATAAAGTCTGAAGAAACAACATCATCTTCAGTATAGCCTAAAACGCCTTTCATTTCATTTTCTGCAGCGGCTTTCATTGCTTTTTTAATGTCGTCATAGCTTGCGGGTTTTGCAAGGTTTACGGTTAAGTCTACAACTGAAACGTTAAGCGTAGGCACGCGGAAAGCCATACCCGTAAGCTTGCCGTTAAGCGCGGGGATAACTTTGCCAACAGCTTTTGCAGCACCCGTTGAAGAGGGGATAATGTTGCCTGCCGCCGCTCTGCCGCCGCGCCAGTCTTTTGCCGAAGGGCCGTCTACAGTTTTTTGTGTTGCGGTAGTAGCGTGAACGGTTGTCATTAATCCGTCAGTAATGCCGAAGTTATCATTCAATACTTTTGCAATAGGCGCCAAGCAGTTTGTTGTGCAAGAAGCGTTAGAAACAAACTGTGTGCCTTTTACATAGCTGTCGGTGTTTACGCCGCAAACAAACATGGGCGTATCGTCTTTAGAAGGAGCGCTCATAACAACATATTTCGCGCCTGCGTCTATGTGTGCCTGAACTTTTGATTTTTCAAGGAAAAGTCCGGTAGATTCTACAATATATTCTGCGCCTACATCGCCCCATTTTAAGTCTGCGGGGTTTTTTTCAGCGGTTACGCGGATAGCTTTGCCGTTAACTACAAGCTTGCCGTCTTTTACTTCAACGGTGCCTTTAAACTGGCCGTGTACCGTATCATACTTAAGCATATAAGCCATGTATTCTACATCTATTAAATCGTTAATGGCTACTACTTCTAAGTCTTTTCTTTCTTGCGCTGCGCGAAAAACCAAACGACCAATACGTCCGAAACCGTTAATACCTACTTTAACTGCCATTTGCTGCCCCCTTAATGTAATATATTTTTGCACTGCTGGTAAGCAATAGTATGGGAGAAATACTATAAAAAAAGTACTATATTGTCAACAAGCGCAACAAACCGCAATTTTTCTGTTGAAACAAAAAAATAAATTTGATACAATTTCAAACGTTGTTTGTTGTATCCCGTGGGTGGATGGCGGAACTGGCAGACGCACAGGACTTAAAATCCTGAGGGCCGCAAGGCCCGTGAGGGTTCGATTCCCTCTCTACCCACCATTTTTTACTTCGTCTTTGAAATTTTTACTTTCTTTGCTTGGCGCTCGTGTACATTAGTACACATCGCTTTCGCAGGCGGCGTAAAAATTTCAAATGCTTCGTAAAAAAAATTATAACACTGAATCTCAAAGCCCCTTATCACAGGGGCTTTTTTGTTTTTCCACCCAACTTATTGTATAATTAACTCATACGTCTTTTGAGAGGAACTAATGTGGAATCAAAAAAATCGCTTGTAGACTTTTCTTCGGTAGAAAAGAATTTACGCAAATTTCATTTAAAACCCAGCGGAATTCATGCTATTGAAATAGATAAAATAGTGGGGTCGCTCGGGCGTTATAACGATTTTCATAAAAACTTAATACCCAAAAGAAGCACCCGTAACACGCGTTATGAAACAATAAAGAAAGGAATGCTTGGCGGTATGGAAATGCCGCCCATAAAGGTATATCAGGTTTTAGACAATTACTTTGTTATAGACGGGCACCACAGGGTAAATATTGCAAAAAATGAATTTAACGCAAAGTATATAGACGCCGAAGTTATAGAAGTACACTTTGAAATGGACTTAAACCTTAACAAAACATACACTTACTCTACCGAACAAACCCGCGAGTTTTTGTTAAAGCTTGAAGAAGACGCCTTTGAAAAAAAGACTTTTCTTGTAAATAAAATTTTAAAATATCCCGTAAAAGTTACCGAACTTTCAAGTTATGCCAAACTTTACGAAGAAATAGAAAATTTTTATGAAGAGTTTGAAAAGGAAACCTTTATTAAAAGGGCTTTTATTTATGCTTCATATAAATGGTATGAAACCCGTTTCCTGCCTGCCGTAAACTTAATGGAAACTGAAAACCTGCTAAACTACTTTCCGCGCCGCACACACGCAGACCTTTATGTTTGGATACAGCAACACAAATACTATTTAAGCCAAAAACATGGGCGCGACGTGGGTTTTGACTATACCGTGCATGACTTTTTAAAAAAATACAACCGCCGCAAAGTTTTTGCTTTAATATATAATTTTATTGACGATGTGATAGACATTGTCAAAAAAAAAGACTAGGCAATATAAACAATGAAAATTTTGGCAATTTCAGACGTTGAAGACCGCGCGCTTGAAAAACTAGCGTCCGAAAGTCCCGATAAACTTAAAGACCTTCGCGCAATTTGCTCATGCGGCGATTTACGCCCTAAATATATTGAATATATTACAGACTCCATACGCAAAGACCTTTATTTTGTTGAAGGCAACCACCACACTTTAGAAAGGCGCAAAGGCAGTTCACTTGCGTCTTTCTACGATAAAGATAAGCACCTAGAGATTGGCGGCATTAATCTGCATGCGCACGCGGTTGCATACGATGAATATATTTTTGCCGGTTTTGGCGGCACTATGGACTATTCGGGCGGCCCCATGCAGTTTAGCGAAGACAAAATGGCAAAACTGGTTGCCAAAGTTCAAAGAAAAATTAAATTGATAAGCCTTATGGACTTACTGCAAGGCAAAAAAATTAAACGAAAAACTATAGTTTTATCGCACGCGCCTCCGTTTGGCATTCACGACAAAGAAGATATTTGCCACACGGGTTTTAAGTGTTTTAACGATTTTATTAAAAAAAACAAGCCGGTTGTCTGGCTTCACGGCCATATACACTTTCAAGACCAAACCCGCCATCAGGAAAGCATTGTAGAAAACACCAAAATTATTAATGTTTTCGGTTCAAAGATTATCGAAATTTCAGGCGACGGCATAACCTCAAAAAACATATACGAAATATAATGTTTTTTGTTTGACAAAAAGATAATATTAGTGTAAAATCTCGGGAATATGTCAAAAAATAACATCGACAAAAAAATAATATTAGGGGAAGAATTTATCCCCAAACAATGGTACAACATTCAGGCAGATTTGCCTAAATCTTTGCCGGGGCATTACAACACGCGCGAAAGCCGCCTTGCCACTGTTGATGACTTCTCAATGCTTTTTTCCAAAGCCGCCGCAACCCAAGAATTTTCCAAAGAACGTTTTATAGACATTCCCCAAGAAGTACGCGAAATTTATAAAATATGGCGCACCACACCTTTGGTGCGGGCGACAGGCCTTGAAAAAGCCTTAGGCGTAAAATCTAAAATATACTTTAAAAACGAAAGCGTAAGCCCCTCGGGAAGCCATAAGTCTAACTCTGCCGTAGCGCAGGCTTTTTATAACAAGTCCGAAGGTATTACAAGGATAACATCCGAAACGGGCGCAGGCCAATGGGGCAGCGCATTATCAATGGCATGTAAAGAGTTTGACCTTGAATGCATGGTTTATATGGTTAAAATTTCTTTCATGCAAAAGCCTTACAGAAAATCTTTAATGGAAGTTTTCGGCGCTAAAGTAGTTGCAAGCCCTTCTGAATTAACAAAAACAGGCAGGGAAATTTTAGCCAAAACCCCCGACACCACAGGCTCTCTTGGAGACGCCATAGCCGAAGCCATAGAAGACACCTTAACACACAAAAATTCTAAATATTCCCTCGGAAGCGTTTTAAACCATGTTTTAATGCACCAAACAGTTATAGGGCTTGAAGCAAAAAAACAAATGGAAGCTGTAGACGCCTACCCTGATATAGTAATAGGTTGCCTTGGCGGCGGTTCAAATTTTGCGGGTGTGGCATTTCCGTTTTTAATGGATAAACTCCAAAAATCAACGCCTTTACGGGCAATAGCGGTAGAACCTTCGGCATGCCCTAAGCTTACCAAGGGCGAATATACTTATGATTTTGGCGATTCTACAGGCCTTACTCCTGCGCTTAAAATGCATACTTTGGGGCACAACTTTACGCCTCAAGGCATACATGCGGGGGGACTGCGCTATCACGGTGCAAGCCCTTTAGTTTCGCTTTTGGTAGACGAAAAAGTAGTGGAAGCGCGCGCCGTAGCCCAAAAAGAAGTTTTTGAAGCGGCATTGCTTTTTGCGCGCTCGGAAGGCATACTTCCCGCGCCCGAATCCGCCCATGCCATAAAAGTGGCAATGGAAGAAGCCTTAAAAGCAGAGCGCGACGGCACCCCGAAAACCATTTTATTTAACTTGTCGGGACACGGACACTTTGATTTATCTGCTTATGACAATTACTTAAAAGGAAATATATCGGACTGCGACTACTCGCAGGAAGAAGTAAACCGCAACTTAAAAAGCTTGCCAAAAATAAATACATAAGGAGTTTGCTGTGAACAGAACCGGAGTTGTTTGTACAATGGGTCCCGCTATACGCGACATTGAAATTTTAAATGATTTAGCAGGTAACGGAATGAGAATCGTGCGTTTAAATTTTTCGCACGGCACGCATGAAATGTATGAAAAAGACATTGCCCTTATCAGAGAACTAAACAAAAAGTATAACAGAGACATTAAAATTTTAATAGACTTAGAAGGCCACAGAATACGTATAGGCGCGCTTAAAGACAATGCCCCTGTAGAACTTAAAAAAGGACAAGAACTTGTTTTAACAAGCAAAGATATTATAGGCACTTCACAAATAATAAGCATAGACTACCCCGGCCCCATGGCAGACATAAAAAAAGATCTTGACGTTTTTATTGACGACGGCAACTTAGTTTTAAAAGTGCTTGAAGTAAAAGGGGACAGCGTTGTGACAGAAGTGAAAAATGATTACATGCTTAAGCCGAACAAAGGCGTAAACATCCCTGACGCTTTCCTAAACTTTAAGCCTTTGGAAGACAAAGACAGAGATGACGTTTTATTCGGTCTAAAACACAATGTAGACTATATAGCAAACTCTTTTGTGCGTAATAAAGAAGATATGCTGCCTATTTTAGACCTGATTAAAGAAGCAAATTCAAAATGCGAAGTCGTTGCCAAAATTGAAGACCGCGAAGGCATAAACAACCTTGCCGAAATTTTAGACGTTTGCGACGGCATAATGGTTGCCAGAGGCGACCTAGGCATATCCATACCCCTTTGCCAAGTGCCTATAATGCAAAAATATATTATAAACGCCTGCCAAAGAAAAAGACGTTTTGTAATAACTGCAACGCAAATGCTTGAAACCATGGTTAATAACCCCATACCTACACGCGCTGAAGTTTCAGACGTTGCCAACGCTATTATAGACGGCACCGACTATGTAATGCTTTCAGCCGAAACCGCTGTGGGCAAGTTTCCTATGAAAGTTGTAAAAATGATGCACGACGTTATAGAATTTACCGAAAAAAATATTTACCGCACGCCACTTGTGTAAGTAAAATAATTTAAAGCCGCTTGCGTTATGCGCAAGCGGCTTTTTTTATGTATAATATGGGGCGAATATTTTTGCTTTAAAGGGGTTAACCTTTGCGCGAAATTTTATACTCTTTAGCGGCGGCGCTTGCCGCGATGATGGGAAGTTTTTTGGTTGTGCGCCTTGGCGGTTGGGCAAAAAAAAATTCACTTCTTTTAATAAGTTTTGCCGCAGGCGTAATGATTACGCTGTCGTTTTCACATTTTATACCCGAAGCGCTTGAACTAACGCCAAATGCCGTAAACTTTGTTTTAATAGGCTTTTTTGCGATGTTTTTTTTGCAAAATATAGTAATGGTACACCCTTGCCATGACCCAAGCTGCGATAATCACGACGAGCGCATTTCAGTTGTAGGTTTATCGCTGCATTCTCTTATAGACGGGCTTGTGATAAGCGCAGGCTTTGAAGTAAGCCCGCAACTTGGTATACTTACGGCAATAGCGGTGCTACTGCACAAAATACCAGACGGCATAGTAATTACAAGCATTTTGGTTCATTGCGGGGCAAATAAGAAAAAAACTATTTTGCTTTCCTTGCTGGTTGCCGCTTTTACGCCCATAGGCACGGCTACAGGGCACCTTTTGCTTAGCAACTTGCCGCAAGAAGTTGTGGGCATGTTTTTGGCGGGTGTTGCGGGAAGTTTTATTTATCTTGCCGCAAGCGATTTAATACCCGAAACGCATAAAGCCGTAAACCGCCGCACTGTTTCAAGTTTTTTGTTTTTAGGCTCAATTTTTGTGCTTATTATAAGCCATTTCACACATTAGGAAAATTTATGATAAAAATTTTAAGGGAAGAAGTAAAAAATATTTTTAAAAAAGACCCCGCCGCAAAAAGCACATTGGAAGTGCTTTTGTGCTATCCGGGGCTTCATGCCATTATACTATACAGAATAGCTAACTGGTTTTGGCAAAAAAAGTTCTATTTTTTAGGCAGGTATATTTCGCATATAGCGCGCTTTTTAACCGGCATTGAAATACACCCGGGGGCTACAATAGGCAAAAATTTGTTTATAGACCACGGCATGGGCGTAGTTATAGGCGAAACCGCTATAGTGGGCAATGGCGTGCTTATTTATAAAGGCGTTGTGCTGGGAGGAACTTCCCTTGAAAAAACCAAACGCCACCCTACGCTTGGGGATAATATAGTAATAGGCTCTAATGCCATAGTGCTTGGCGACATTAACATAGGCAACAATGCGATAATAGGCGCAGGCTCTGTCGTAACGCACGATGTGCCCGAAAGTTGCACCGCGGTAGGAGTGCCTGCAAGGGTAAGCATATGCCACTCTCCCGACGGCGCAGGAAAGCTTGACCATGCAAAATTGCATGACCATGTTTCCCATACAATAAAGTATCTTATTGAAGAACAACAAAAACTTCAAGCCCGCTTAGACGAACTCACAAAAAGCAAAAAATAACAATAGGAAACTTAAATAAAAAAGCCTCCCGCCAAAAAATTGGCGGGAGGCTTTTTATTGCAGTTAATTTTATTTGCGGATATTTCCGTCTCCGCGAACTATATATTTGCTGGAGGTAAGCTCTCGCACGCCCATTACCCCGCGCGCGTGCAACTTATCTGTTGAAATGCCTATTTCCGCACCAAGCCCGAAAACACTGCCGTCATGAAGCCTTGTGGAAGCATTGTGGAATACTGCCGAACTGTCTACTTCTTTTATAAACTTTTCTGCGGCATTTTCATCATTTGTTACTATCGCGTCTGAATGTTGCGAGCCGTATATGTTTACATGCGAAATTGCCTCTTCCAAAGAGTTTACTATTTTTACAGATAGTATCAATGCGTGGTATTCGCTGTCCCAATCTTCTTCCGTTGCGGGTATTATATTTGGCACGATTACTTGCGTTTGATTGCACCCCCGAAGCTCTGTTCCCGCGCTAGCATAAAGCCCGCAAAGCTTGGGCAAAATTTTGGGGGCAATATCTTTATGTATAAGTAATGTTTCCATTGCATTACAAACGCCTGCCCTTTGGCATTTTGCGTTAAAAGCAATATCTGTTGCCATTTCAACGGAAGCATTTTTGTCTATGTAAACGTGACAAAGCCCTTTTCCGTGAGAAAGTACAGGAACGCTTGAGTGTTCGCGCACAAAAGTTATAAGGTTTTCACTTCCGCGGGGAATTATCAAATCTATCATACCGTTTAGTTTTATCAGGTTTAAAATTATTTCCCTATCGGAAGAATCTATAAACTGCACAGCGCCCTGCGGCAAGCCGGCTTTAACGCCTGCGTCTACAATAATACCTGAAATTATTTTGTTAGAGTTTATAGCTTCAGAACCGCCTTTAAGTATTACGGCATTTCCGGCTTTAAGGCAAAGCGCGGCGGAATCTGCCGTTACATTAGGGCGGGACTCATAAATCATACATATCACGCCAAGCGGCACGCGCACTTTTTTTATGCTAAGTCCATCGTGTTCGTTTTCAGATATTATTTCGCCTATTGGGTCGGCTTGTTTTGCGACATCACGCACGCCTTTCGCCATGGCTTTTACGCGCTCTGCGGTTAAGGTAAGCCTGTCTATAAGGGCGGCGTCAAGACCGCTTTGTTTTGCCGCGTCTACGTCTATGGCATTATGAAAAAGTATTTTTTCAGAGTTTTCTTCCAGAGCGTCTGCAATATTTAAAAGTATTTTGTTTTTGTCTTCGGCAGACATTATAGAAAGTTCATGCGCCGCTTTTTTGGCGGCCAAAGCATACTTAAGCACTAAATCTTTTACGGGTAATGTCATTTTAAGTTTACCTGCCTTGTTGTTTTATCCAATTAAGTAAGCCGCCCGCAAAAAGCAATTCCTTTTGGCGGGGGGTTAAGTTGTAAGCCAATGGAATGTTGAAATCCCAATTGCTACCGTTTAGAACATGAGCATATAGCTCTTCATTCTTAGTTATAACATCTTTAGCTGATGTACCACCGCCTTGCTTGGTATCTTCCACATAGCCTCTAAGTACTATTCTTTCTCCCTGCTCTATTCGAGCATAATGACTGGGGTCTTTAAAAGTTAACGGCAGTATGCCGAAATT
>WQVR01000022.1 GCA_009785775.1 Candidatus Proendomicrobium guianensium | reverse complement strand
TATCAGGAAAAAATAACCCAAGGCGCAGGGTTAATGGTACTTCTTATGGGGCTGATTGTAGTGTTTTTAATACTTGCCGCGTTATATGAAAGTTGGAGCCTTCCTTTTGCGGTGCTTCTTGCCGTGCCGTTTGCTTTGTTTGGAGCTTTATGCGGTACTTTTTTGCGTGGGCTTCAAAACGATATTTATTTTCAAGTTGCGCTCGTTACGCTTATAGGGCTTTCTGCAAAGAATGCTATTTTAATAGTAGAGTTTGCCGTAAGCTTAAAAAAACAGGGTTTAAGTTATTTTGACGCCGCCCTTAAAGCAGCGCGCTTGCGCTTTCGCCCTATAATAATGACAAGTTTTGCTTTTATTTTAGGCGTTGTGCCGCTTGCTGTTAGTACGGGCGCGGGCGCTAATAGCCGCCATGCTATAGGTACGGCGGTGGCATTCGGTATGCTTGGGGCTACAATTATAGCGCCATTACTTGTTCCTTTATTTTTTTACATAATTTCCGGAGGCTTAAAGCCCGCTAAGAGCTTGCCTAATTCACTGCAGACGGCAGAGCAAAACAGCGAGGTGTTAAAATGAAAAAAATATCAGCGATACTTCTAACTTGCTTATTTTTAACTTCCTGCACTTTCGGGCCAAGATATTGCCAACCTATAATGGACATGCCCGAACAACAAATTACGGGCGGTATAAGCCCCTATATTAACCCTAAATGGTGGGAAATGTTCGGCTCCGCAAACCTTAACAGCTTTGTACAAGAAGCGCTTGAAAATAATAAAACCCTTGCCATAGCACTTGCCCAAACTGAACAGGCGTTTGCTCAACTTAGAATAACGCGCGCCAGTCTTTTTCCTGAAGCTGATATAGGCGCAAACACCAACTGGGGTACGCTTGCGCCTTCGGGGCAGATAGCTCCTGACCCCGTGGAAGCATTTTCGATTGCGCCAAAAGTTTCTTTTGAGTTAGACATTTGGGGCAAAAACCGTAAGCTTTCCGAAAGCGACAGGGCAAGATATTTCGCGACACGCGCCGCATATGACCTTTCAAGGCTTATGGTTAGCGCAAATGTCGTAAATGCTTATTTCTTAGTGCTTTCGCTTGACGCCAGTATTGAAATTTTAAAAACTGCTATAGCAGACGGCGAAAAAATAAACGAGGTTTACTTAAAGCGCTTAAAAGCGGGTACAATTTCAAGGGCTGACTATTTGCGTGTCCGCGCAAATTCCGAAACTGACAAAGCAACTCTTATTGATTTACAAGCACAACTTTCCGCAGCAAAAAGCGCGCTTGCAATTTTATGCGGCAGAAGCCCCAGAGATATTGTTGAAAAAGACATTAAAAGAAGCAAAAATATTAATGAGCTTATAGTTGTGCCGCAAATTCCCGCGGGGTTAAATTCTGAAATTTTACGATACCGCCCTGATGTTCGCCAAGCGGAACAAAACTTAATTTCGGCAAATGCGCTTATAGGCGTGGCGCGCGCGGAGTACTTTCCGGAAATTGCCCTTACGGGAACTGCCGGCTATGCTTCTGCGGCACTTGTAGGTTTAATATCTCCGGCAACAGCTTTTTGGAGTTTGGCAGGGGGGCTTACCGCGCCCATTTTTCAAGGCGGAAGAATCAGGGCGGCAAACAGGGCGGCTGAAGCCGCGGCAAGGCAAGCGTTTGCGGAATATCAACTTGCGGTAGAAAATGCTTTTAAAGATGTTTACGACGCGTTAACGGCAAATCGCTTAAGGCGCAACATTTTAGCGCATTCAAAACAAGCTGCAAAAGACATGCAAGCAAGTTATAATATAGCGCGCGCGCAATTTAATGCAGGAATTATTGATACGGTAAATTTGCTGGATATCAGGCGCACAATGCTAAATGCGCGGTTAAACATGGTAAACAGCCAATACAATTTGCTTACGGCTGTTTCGGGGCTTTCAAAAGCTTTAGGCGGCGGCTGGCAGGCTAAGCCTGTTCAAGTTGCCTGCAGTAAGGAGTAGTTTCCAAGTAAACCTTTAGTAATAAAATACTGCGCCTTAGGCGCGTCGCTAAGCGCCTAATATTTTTTTTAATAATTCCGAAACAGTTTTGCCGTCTGCGAGTCCTTGCAGTTCTGCTAAAACTTTTTTCATAACGGGCCCGAAAGTTTTGTCTGCCGAGGCGTTTACAATTTCTTTAATTTTAGCGCTAAGTTCGGCTTCTGTCATTTCGGGCGGCAGGTATTTTTTAAGCGCTGTAATTTCAAAGTTTTCTTTTTCAACCAAGTCAGCCCTTGCTGCTTTTAAAAAAGTTTCGGCGGCTTCTTTGCGCTTTTTTATTTCACTTCGCACAACTCTCACAATTTCTTCGGCGCTTATTTCAATATTTTTCATTTCGCGTGCGGATATCTCTGCCAGTACGGCGCGCACCGCATTTAAAGAAAGCGCGTCTTTTGCGCGCATGTAGGTTTTTAAATCTTCTTTAAGTTTTAATAATAAATCTGACATTTTATCCCCCGTTAATTATCTTGTCCGTAGTATAAAGGTATATATATGGCGCTTTCAAGCCCCGTGTTTGTTTCGCCGTTTACATTTTCTGCGGTAATAAAGCCGTCTAAAAGGCTTATAAAACTGCCTGCTATTACTGCGCCCTCGCCCAGGCGTTGTCCTTTAGAACTTTCAACAGGCGCTTTATAAATTTTTGAAAGTTTATCTTTGGGTATGCCGCCTGCATTGTCTGTAATTTTAACCACAAGATATTTTTTGTTGTCTGAAACAGAAATGCTTACGCTTATAAAAGCTTTATAATTTTCTTCAAAAATTTTCTTTTGTGCGGCAAATACAGAGTTGTTTAAAATATTTAAAAAGGCTATTAAAAATAGCTTGTTTGTCATAACGCCCGAGTTTTCAGAAAGGTTTGCGGCGCGGGTAAATTCAATATTAACATAACTTTCTATTTTAGGCTTTAGGGCATTAAGCGAATTTTCAATTTCATCTTCAAGGCTTTGTGCGCTTTGGCGGTTCAGTTTGCCTTGTGTGATTTCTTCAATATAACTGCGCATGGCTTGCTGATTTTCAAGTATCAGCACATTGTAGGGTTTTACAACATTGTCGTAAACTTCTGTCAATAAATCATCAAGGCCTGTTTTAGATTTTTCAAGCTCATTTACAAGGTCGTGGCGGGCGCTTCGCAAAAGTTCCAAGGTGCTTTGCGACCATGTAAGTTCTAAAACTTGCAGTTTTTGGCGTTGGTTGTCAAAAGATTGGTAAATAGTTTCGGCGGTTTGCTTTTTTATGAGTTCGCTTGAAAGAGTTAAGGTTTCGGTAAGGTTATTGTTGCGGTTGTCTATTAAAATAAAAATAACAAATAGTAAAAACACCCACACAAATGTTTCGGGTGAAGCAGGGGTCTGTGAAACGCTGTGAAAGTATTGCACGGGGCTTAAGTCCGGAAGCATTGTCAAAATAAACATATAACACAAAACTATGCCAAACGTAAAAGCGCCCGCCCAAAGCAGAAAAGATTTTATTTCGCGTTTAATGTCTGGGGTTAGCGAAAAGTTTTTAGAGTGTTTAAAAATATTAGGCGAAAAATAATTTCTGCCGCCGGCGCCTAAAAACTTGGCAACCACGCAGGTAAATACAAAACTTACGGGAAGCAGCAACATTCCAAGCACTATAAAATCGTGCGCCAAAAACCCGCCTTCATATACAAAGTTTGCCGAAAAAAGAGACATCGAACTTCTTTTTACTTTAAGCAGGTAAACGGAAGTCAGCGCTGTAAGTATTACAATTTCTACAAGCCCTAAGCTTTCTAAAAATTTTTTATGCCAGAGTGTTTTATTTTCTGTTAAAGCGTCTGCATATTTTTTTGTAAGCATGGTAATGTTAAACTTGAAAATCGAAACGCAAATTATAATGCCGCAAAGAACCGTTAACAGTTTGTCGGGTATTTCTATAAACGTGTCGGCAATATAGTTGGCAAGTGGCGCAAAGTGTTGTGTGCCGAAGTCTGCGAAAGTTTCTTTAAACCATTCGGCAAAATAAAGCGAATAAGGCTGATAGGCTGGAAAATCCATGGAAATAAAATTGCGTATTAAAGACGAAAACACAGCAGATATAATGCCGGCAGAAATCCCTGCAAACATTATAAACATTACAACGCCGGAGGCAATATTGGTGTTTTTTTTGCCGCTAAAAAGCGCCAAATTGCCGCTTTCGGCAAGCCATCCCCAAAAAATTGCGCCCGACATATTAACAACCGCAAGGTAAATAAAATGGGGCGAGGTAACGCCGCTTAACAGCACCGCCGTAGCTATTGCCACTATTACAGCCCATGTTGTGCCAAGCACCATTGCGGCTACAAATGTGCCAAGCATATCAAAATACAAAAAGCGGTAACTGTTTTCGTATACAAAGCTGTTACCCGCCCAATTTAAAAGTATCGAAAATATAGCGGTTAAAAAGTAATAGCGTTTAGAACGTATTTCCCAGTACAAATCGAAAAAAGCGGTTTTTAAGCCCGTTGCCATGTAGTATCACCGCGCGTCTTATTTATTTTTTTCCATAGATTCTTCAAGTTGCTTTAATTTTATGTGAGATACCAATTCAAAGTCTTCAGTTGTAATATGCGTTTCAAGCCAGTTGTTTACAAATTGTATCGCTTTGTCTACTATGGCAGGGCTGTAACCGTTTTGGTTAAGCTCTTCAATTAAAGCTGTGACGGATTGTTTTAATTTTTCATGGCAATCTTTGTGGTGTTCTGCCTTTGGAAAATTATGCTCATCCATTAATCTTTCTTCAGTTGCGAAGTGCTCTAATGCATAAGTTGTCAGAAAATCTACGCTTTTGCGAAAGTCCACTTCGGTAATACCTTGTTCTCTTGCCAAAAACAATTCGTTAACGGCGGCAAACAAGGTTTTGTGCTGATTGTCTACCTCTTCGTTGCCCGTTTCTAATGAAGAACACCAGTTATAAGCCATAATATTTTCTCCTTTGCTAACTTCTTTTTAAGATTATAGCATTTTATATTTAAACTATTTATGATTGCGGCAGTGTCTTTGCGGGGTTGTAATATTTTTGTATAATTATATTATGAAGATTTTAGGGATATCAGCGTATTATCATGATTCAGCGGCAGTAATTGTTTCAGACGGAAAAATTATTGCCGCGGCTCAGGAAGAGCGCTTTACCCGGGTTAAGCATGACCCGTCTTTTCCTGTAAATGCCGTAAAGTTTTGCCTTAAACAGGCGGGTTGTTCGCTATCTGAAATAGACGCTTTGGCTTTCTACGATAAGCCCTGGCTTAAGTTTGAGCGTTTAATGATGACATATTATGTTTCTGCCCCCAAAGGCGTAAAGTCTTTTATCAATGCCGCGCCAGTCTGGATGAAGGAAAAACTTTTTTTAAAAAAAGTGATATTAGATGAACTTGCAGAAATTGAACAATTTAATAAAAACAATATCAGGTTGTTGTTTCCCGAGCATCACCTTTCACATGCCGCAAGCGCATATTATCCAAGCCCCTTTGCAGACGCCGCAGTACTTACTATAGACGGCGTGGGTGAGTGGACAACAGCTTCTATATGCCACGCTCAAGGTAAAGATATTACCGTAAAAAAAGATTTGCACTTTCCGCATTCTGTTGGGCTTTTATATTCAGCGTTTACTTATTACTTGGGTTTTAAAGTAAATTCGGGCGAGTATAAACTTATGGGGCTTGCGCCTTACGGCAATAAAAATTCAAGCGCCGTAAAAGAATTTAAAAACAAAATTGTTACCG
This sequence comes from Candidatus Proendomicrobium guianensium, assembly GCA_009785775.1. Lineage (GTDB taxonomy): Bacteria > Elusimicrobiota > Endomicrobiia > Endomicrobiales > Endomicrobiaceae > Proendomicrobium > Proendomicrobium guianensium. The sequence continues at coordinate 3,209 of WQVR01000022.1, read as the reverse complement.
AACTTGTAGATATTAAAGAAGACGGCTCCCTGCACCTTAACCAAAAATATTTTAACTATCTTACCGGCGATACGATGACGCGTAACAAGGCGTTTGAGAAGCTGTTTGGCTTAAAAAAACGCGAACCGTCTGACGAACTTTTGCAAATTCATTGCGATATGGCGCTTGCCGCACAGCAGGTTACCGAAGACATTGTGTTAAAAATGGCGGCTCATGCCGCGCAAATTACCGGCAGCAAAAATATTTGCCTTGCCGGAGGCGTTGCTTTAAACTGCGTGTCTAATGCGAAGCTTTTGGAAAGCAAATTGTTTGAAAATGTTTGGGTTTGTCCCGCTTCGGGTGACGCAGGCGGGGCGCTTGGCGCGGCATTAGCCGCCCATCATATTTATTTTGGCAATGATAAAAAGGAGCTTAATTCGCAAGACGCTTTAAACGGCGCCTATCTTGGCACCGAATATTGCGATTGCCAAATTGAAGAAATGATTAAGCTTCAAAAAGCAAATGCAGAGTACTTAAAAGATGACAAACTATTTAAAGCGGTTGCTTCTTATATTGCTGAAGGCAAAGTTGTAGGCTGGTTTAGCGGTAAAATGGAATATGGCCCGAGAGCCCTTGGCGCGCGAAGCATTTTGGGAGACGCCAGAAGCGAAACTATGCAAGAGCGCATGAATGTTAAAATAAAATTTCGCGAAAGCTTCAGGCCGTTTGCGCCCAGTGTATTGGAAGAGAAAGCTTCGGAGTATTTTGAAATGGGGGCGAAGTCCCTGCCGTATATGCTTGTTACCGCGCCTGTAAAAGAAAGTATACGATTCGCGCTTCCTGATGGTTATGAAAACCTTAGCGTTAAGGATAAACTTTATTATAAGCGTTCATCGGTACCTGCCGTAACGCATATAGATTATTCCGCGCGTGTGCAAACGGTAAGTAAAGAAACTAACCCGCGCTATCACGCTTTAATAGAAGCTTTTGAAAGTATTACAGGGTGTCCTGTTATAATTAACACAAGTTTTAATGTGCGGGGTGAGCCTATAGTTAACACTCCGCTTGACGCTTACCGCTGTTTTATGCGTACCGACATGGATATTTTGGTAATAGAAAATTTTGTTTTTATTAAAGAAAATCAACCCAAATTTGCCGACAGCGCAGAGTGGCAAAGAGAATTTGTGTTAGATTAAAAAGCATAGCTTCTTTTTATAAAAGGTATATTATGAATAAAGAGCAAAAAATCAGTTTTAGCTTAAAAACAAATATTATACTCAGCATAGGCTGCCTAATTTTATATATTATTTTTAACATTAATTGGTTTTTGTTTGTGGCATTTTTAATTTTACTTGCTGCAGCTATAAGCGTAAAAGCCGCCGAATTGATATCAGATTTGTGGATGAAGTTCGGGCGTATACTGGCAGGAGTTTCTAACAGGATAATACTTGGCGCGAGTTATTATTTTATGCTTGTGCCGCTTGCGTTTTTTTACAGGATATCTAATAAAAATTTAGCAAAATACTTTTTCAAAACCGCTCCTGAAACCTATTACAAAACCCGCGATGTTAAATATACAAAAGAATCTTTAGAAAATCCATGGTAAGTCCCGTGCGGGACGGCAATACTCTTAAGTCCCCTAAAGCCTCTATTGTTATAATTGTTCCTCATATTCCCGCTTATGATACAAATGCGGGAGACTGGCGCGTGTGGGTTTTAACGCAGGAACTAAGCAAAAAGTACAATGTATTTTTTTGTGTCATTAACCCCAAAACAAACCTTAAATATAAACCCAAGTTTGAAAAATATGTTAAAAAAATTATCTTACTTCCAGATGTGGCAGTTTTTGGGAAGTTTTTAAAATTTGAAAATATTTCTACCGTTATTTTTGAAAAATACTTTGGCATTGATTATTCAAAACTACTAGGGCATTTTGCCTTAGCTACAAACTTTATTGTGGATACTCACGACATAGATTATTTAAAGGCAATGCGCGCAGGAAGTAAAAACATATTAAAAATTAAACAAAATGAAAGCCGTCTTTATAAAATGGCAGATGCCCTTGTAGCAATTTCGAATTTCGACAAAACAAAAATTTCTGCGCTTTTAAATGACAAAAAACCCGTTTTTGTGATTCCAACGCCTACAGAAAGTAACTTGAAAAAATTTCTGCCTTTTCAAAATCGTGCCGGCATTGCGCTTTGGGGTTACTGGGGTTATCCTGCAAATGCCGCCGCGTTAAAATATTTTGTGTCTGAAATATATCCACTTGTAATTAAAAAATTGCCGAATGTTAAAATTAGTATTTTAGGCGCCGGCGCCAAAGCGGCTAAGCCGCTCTATAAAAAAACAGCTATGCTACATAAGGAAAATATCAAAAATATTCAAACCGAGCTTTCAAGGTATAGGGTTTGCGCCGCAAGTATTGTTTGGGGAAGCGGTGTTAAAAAGAAAATAATAGACGCTTTTAGCGCCAAAACCCCCATAGTTACGACGCCTGTGGGGGCAGAAGGCATAAGCGGTATTAGCAAAAGCATTGTCTGCAAAAACGCGGAAACTTTCGCAGATACTCTTGTGCGGCTTTACACTGATAAAGTTTTTTGGCAAAAACAGTCTGAATGCGGATATGATATATTTGTTAAAAATTACACCTTAAAGAATTTTCAAAAGCGGCTTAGCCGCTTACTATATTTAACAAAGGGGCACAACAAATGAGTATTAATCTAATATCCGGCTCCAAGCCATTGAGAGGGCTTAGCCCTAAGGTTTCCATTATAGGTTGCGGAAATGTCGGAATGCGCTACGCCTATGCCATGATAATTAAAGGCTATACGCGCGAACTTGTATTGGTAGACTATAACACAAAAAAAGCCGAAGGCGAAGCTATGGATTTGTCACATGGCGCGCCTTATATTTCTCCCGTGGAAATTTATGCAGGCGGTTATCCCGAAACGGCAAATTCTGATTTAATTGTAATTGCGGCAGGCCGCAACCAAAAACCGGGTGAAACAAGAATTGACCTTATAAAAGGCAATGCCGAAATTTTAGAATCTATAATTCCTGAAATTTTAAAATATTCGCCAAACGCTATAATTTTGGTGGCGACAAACCCCGTGGATATTTTGTCTTATATTACCTATAAAATTTCAGGGCGCGCGGCCGGTACGGTTATAGGTTCTGGTACGGTGCTTGATTCGGCAAGACTGCGTTACCATATAGGTGAAAAATGC
>WQVR01000021.1 GCA_009785775.1 Candidatus Proendomicrobium guianensium | reverse complement strand
AAAGCAAAAATTTCAAAGGTGAAGCAAAAACTATTTGACGTTGAACCAACGCCCCTTAATACGCCCTTCTTTCATAAATCCTTCATAATGGCGCATAATCAGCTGAGATTCTATTTGCCCTATCGTATCTAAAGAAACGCCAACCACGATTAGAAGCGACGTACCCCCAAAGAAAAACGGGGCATTTAAAAGCTGTCTTAAATGGTCGGGTAGCACAGCTATACAAGCCACAAACAAAGCGCCGCCCAAAGTTATACGCTCGGACACGCGTTGAATGTATTGGGCTGTGGGGTCTCCGGGGCGTATACCGGGAATAAACCCGCCGGATTTTTTCATATTTTCAGCAACGTCGGCGGGGTTAAACGCTATAGACGTATAAAAATAACAGAAAAATATCACAAGCGCGCCGTAAACTAAACTGTACCAAACTGACCCATGGTTAAACCAAAGATTAATTCTTTCAGCTATGGGGAAACCAAAAACTGTCCACCCGGGCGCAAACTGCGCTATTGTTAAAGGCGCTGAAAGTATTGAAACCGAAAATATTACCGCTATTACGCCGGCTTGGTCTACCTTAAGCGGAAGCACCGCACTTTGACCGCCGTACATTTTCCTGCCTACCATGCGTTTAGCATACTGTATAGGTATTTTACGTTGAGCGGTTGCAACCCACACAACGCACACCAGCACCCCTATAACAAGCGCTACCAAAGCCACAACTTTAAGCAATGATACTTCGCCCATGGTTACTAAAGCTATAACGTTTCTTGAGGCGGGAAATAAGCGTTCTACAATACCCGCAAAAATTATCAAAGAAATACCGTTTCCTATACCGCGCTCGGTAACTTGTTCGCCAAGCCACATTATTATCATTGTGCCTGTAACAAGTGTTACAACTGTCATAAATATCCACGCAGCTGAAGGGTCTACAACTATGGGTTGTCCCGTGGGCGTAGGCATTCTTGAAATTGCCATTGTAAGCCCGAAAGACTGTATAGTTCCCAAGAAAAGCGTTGCATACCTTGTAATTTGCGTAAGCTTTTTACGGCCTTGCTCGCCCTCTTTGGCAAGCCGCGACAAATACGGTATAACATGCGCGCCTTGCATTAAACTCATGATAATCGAAGCGTTAATGTATGGCATAATACCCATAGAAAAAACGCTCATTCTGTTTAATGCGCCGCCCGAAAACATATCCAAAAACCCTAGCAGGGTATTACTGTGCATGGCAAAAAGCGCACGCACCGCTTCGGTATTTATACCGGGTAAAGGCACTGCCGCGCCTATTCTGTAAGCTACAACTATTAAAAGCGTAAAAAGAACTTTCTTTTTAAGCTCGGGCACCTTAAAGATGTCTATAAAAGCTCTGCTCATTTTTTATCCCTGGGGCTTAAAGCCCTATTTATCTTAAACAGGGGCATAGCCCCGTTTTTTACTGTTTTGCGGCTTTAGCTTTACTTTTACTGCAAGTACATTTTACAATTTCGGCTTTACCGCCGGCTTTAACAATTTTTTCAGCGGCTGATTTTGAGTATGCTTGCACGCTAATGTTTAAAGCTTTTGAAATTTCGCCCGTTCCTAAAATTTTTACGGGCAACCCTCTTTTAACTACACCGGCTTTTTTTAAAGATTCGCATGTAATTTCTGCGCCTTTATCAAAGTTTTTTTCAAGAACGGAAAGGCTTACGATATCATATTCCTTACGGAACATACTGCCAACGCCTCTTTTAGGCATACGCCTTATCAAAGGTGATTGACCGCCTTCAAACCCTGCCATTTTACCGTCGCCAGAGCGTGATTTTTGACCTTTCATACCACGCGTAGCCGTACCGCCCATGCCTGAACCCTGCCCACGGCCTATAATTCTTTTCCGCTTTTTTGCGCCGCGTTGCGGTTTTAAAGTATTTAAAGAAATCATATTTCCGAAACCTCTTTATTTCTGGTTTTTGCGACTTCTTCTTTAGTGCGAAGCTCTTTTAAACCATTTATGGTAGCGTAAACCACGTTAAACGGGTTTGACGATCTTTGCGATTTTGTAAGAATATCTTTTATGCCGACGGCTTCAAGCACCGCGCGCACTGCACCGCCTGCGATAACGCCGGTACCCGGTGCGGCGGGGCGTAAAAATACTTGCCCGGCGCCTGAAATGCCCGTAATTTGATGAGGTATGGTGCTTCCCACAAGGTTTACCGAAACCATATGCTTTTGCGCATGGGTAGAACCTTTTTTTATTGCCGCTTGCACTTCGTTGGCTTTTCCAAGCCCGCAACCCACTTTGCCGGCGCCGTCTCCGACGACAACCAAAGCATTAAACGAAAACCTTTTACCGCCCTTAACAACTTTTGCTACCCTGTTAACGGCTACAACGGTTTCTTTAAAACCTGAGTCTGCTTCTTCTCTTCTGTCACGTCTTTCTCTGTGCTCTGCCAAGTTGCCTCCCTCGGTAATACTCCCCCGAGTTAATTATGATTATATTTTTATTTACTGCTTACAACTTTACTTTAAAGTATTTTTGCGTTTCTGCGACGCTTGCGACGGCGCTGTGTGCGGTTAAGCGAAGCTGCACATAAGCCGGCGCGCAAGGAAGCAAAAACCAAAAATTAAAACTCTAGGCCGCCCTCACGCGCAGCGTCGGCCAATGCTTTAACTTTGCCTGTATATTCGTAACCTTTTCTGTCAAAAACAACTTTGCTTACGCCTGCGGCTTTAGCATTTTTAGCAATAAGCGCGCCAACGCTTTTTGCCGCCGCTACCGTGTCGCCGACTTTCACATCAGCTTTAAGATCTTTTGAAAGCGTTGAGGCTGAGGCAAGCGTTATGCCTTTTACGTCGTCTATAACTTGGGCGTAAATATTTTTGTGCCCGCGGTGCACGCTAAGCCTTGGGCGTTCAGACGTGCCTGAAATTTTATTTCTTACTCTTTCTTTTCTTAATTCAAACCTTTTTTTAGGGCTTTTCATACTAATTCCTCTATGTGCCTAAAGCACTATATGTTTTTAAACTAATTATTTTTTACCTGCGCCTGCCGCAGACTTACCGGCTTTTCTGATAATTTTTTCGCCTGCATAACGTATACCGAACCCTTTATAAGGCTCCGGCTTTTTAAACGCGCGAAGCTTTGCGCTAAACGCCCCAACAAGTTCTTTATTTATGCCCGTTATGGTAAGCACGGGAATTTTATCTGACGTTTGGCTTATTGCCACTTTTATGCCTTCGGGCACGTCTGTAGACACAGTGTGCGAGTAGCCTACGTTCATGGTAAGGTTTTTGCCTTCCAAAACGGCTTTATAACCCAGCCCGTGCATTTCAAGCTCTTTTTTAAAGCCTGCGGTAACGCCTTCAACCATGTTCATTATAAGCCCGCGCGTTAAACCCTGAAACACATTGTGCTGTTTTGTCTCGCCGGTTTTTTCAACCAAAACTTCTTTGGCGTCTATTTTTAAGTTTATTCTTTCGTTGATAACTTGTTGCAGTTTCCCGCCGGGGCCTTCAACCGTAAGCACTCCGTTTTTAAATTCCGCTTTTACTTTTTCAGGTAAGCCAACAGGCCTTTTTCCTAAGCGACTCATATTCAAACCCTCTAAATTATTTAATGTGTTAAATTACCAGATATAGCCTAAAACTTCGCCGCCGAGTTTTTGTTCCTGCGCGGCTTTGCCAGTCATAAGGCCTTTAGACGTAGATATTACGGCAACGCCAAGACCGCCTAAAACTTTCGGCATGTCGGCATAACCTTTATAAACGCGTATTGAAGATTTTGAAACTCTTCTTAAACCTTTAATTGCGCTTTTGCCGTCTGCGCCGTATTTAAGGTAAACGCGTAACATTCCTTGTTTGTGGTCTTCAATATTTTTGTAGTTAGCTATGTAGCCTTCATCTTTCATGATTTTGGCTATGCCTTCTTTAATTTTTGAAGACGGTATGTCTACTTTTTCGTGAAGCTTAGCGTTAGCGTTTCTAACGCGTGAAAACATGTCTGCTATCGGGTCTGTAACCATTGGTACACTTCCTTTATTTCGGAACTAGAGTTCCGTTCTTTCTGCTGTCCGGCAGTATTTAAAGTTTTCGCATTAAACTTACCAAACAACACCTGCTATAAATTTCAAATGAACATCACACACTAACCCGCACCGCATATCGGGTGCAACGTTACGCTGCTACCAGCTTGACTTTGTAAGCCCCGGAATCTCGCCGTTATGGGCAAGTTTTCTAAGGCATATTCTGCAAATACCGAAATCTCTGTAAAAAGCGCGCGGTCTTCCGCATAAACGGCATCTGTTGCGGAAACGCGTTTCAAATTTTTGGGGCTTGCGCATTTTTGCTTCTTGGGACGTTGTAGCCATTAATATATTCCTCTACTGCGGGGGATTATCCCCTGTTTATTTGTTATCTCTTTTTTTAAAGGGCATTCCCATCAAACCCAACAATTTTCTTGCGTGGTCGTCTTTAGCGGCTGAAGTTACTATGGTAATATTCATGCCGCGCGTTTTGTCGGACTTTTCTACTGAAACTTCCGGAAAAATGTATTGTTCTTTAAGGCCAAGGTTAAAGTTACCTTTACCGTCGAAAGAATTAGGTTCCACACCGCGAAAATCCCTTATACGCGGCATAGCAACGTTTATAAGCCTGTCAAAAAATTCGTACATTACCGCACCCCTAAGGGTAACTTTTACGCCTATGGGCATACCTTCGCGCAACTTAAAGTTTGATATAGATTGCTTAGCGCGGCATATAAGCGGTTTTTGACCGGTAATAGCGGCAACTTCAGCGGCGGCTATGTCTAAAACCTTAATATTTTCTTTTGCTTCGCCAAGCCCGATATTAACTACAATTTTTTCCATTTTAGGCACTTCGTGGATATTTTTGTAGCTAAACTCTTTTTGCATTTCTGCAATTACCGACTTTTTGTACATTTCTTTTAAACGCGGTTGGTTCATTTTTATTGTCCCTTATCCTATACTATCATCTCGCCGCATTTACGGCAGATTCTTATTTTTTTACCGTCTGTAAGTTTATCAAATTTGGGGCGGTTGGGGCGGTCGCACTTAGGGCAAACAAGCATAACTTTTCCTATGGCAAGCGGCGCTTCTTTTTCTTTTATGCCGCCGGCGTCGCGCTGGGTGGGTTTGGTGTGGCGTTTTACAAAATTAACTTTGCCTACCAAAACCTTTGCTTCGCTTTTTTCCGTGGCAGCAATAACGCTTACAACTTCGCCTTTTTTGCCTTTCTCTTTGCCCGACAAAACTACCACTTTATCTTTTTTCTTAATGTTAAGCATTTTTATAATCCTGTTTTTTGGGGGATATTCCCCCTCTGTTTTAGAAAGGCGCCCCATTATTTTAGGGAGCACCGCTTTTACTTTATATTACTTCAGGCGCAAGTGAAATTATTTTTAAGTAGTTACTTTCCCTAAGTTCGCGCGCCACAGGCCCGAATATACGCGTGCCTTTAGGTTCGCCTTCGTCGTTAATTATAACGGCGGCATTATCGTCAAACTTAATGTAAGTTCCGTCTAGACGCCTCATTTCTTTAACGGTGCGCACTATTACGGCTTTTACAACTTCGCCTTTTTTTATATTGCCGTTGGGCATTGCGTCTTGCACGGAAGCCATTATAATATCGCCAATGCGCGCATAACGGCGTTTCAAACCTTTCATTACTTTAAAGCAGCGTATTTTTTTTGCGCCGGAGTTATCGGCAACAATTAATATTGACCTGTCTTGAATCATTTTTTAACCCCTGGAAACTTCGTTTCTTTTTAGTAACTGCTTACCTTATTTAATAACTTCTATCACAACCCATCTTTTTGATTTAGACATGGGGCGCGATTCCATAATTTTTACTTTATCGCCCGTTTTTGAAACATTGTTTTCGTCGTGGGCGGCAAATTTGTTTTTTTCTTTTAATACTTTGCCGTACATTGGGTGAATATAGGTGCGTTCTGTTTGTACGGTTCTTGTTTTTGCGGCTTTATCAGATACTACTACGCCTGTACGCGTTCTGCGTTTTCCTCTTTCAAGCATTTTTCCTTCCCGTGTTTACATTGTTATTGTTTTTTTGTAATAAAGTTTTTACTCTTGCTATGTTTTTGCGAAGTTCGCGAATTTCAAGCGGATTTTTTACCGGCGCTGTAGCATGACGGAATTTTAGCCTGAAAATTTGCTCTTCAAACTGGTTAAGTTTCGCGCTAAGTTCGGCGCTGGACATATTTTTTAAATCTTCCAAATTTTTACGTTTCATCTTTAAATTTCCTTGGTAACTTATTTACTTACGGCAGTTTATGTGTTACGGTGCCCTTAGGCACTAAATTTCCGCTCTGACTAAAATTTTTGTAAGTATAGGCAGTTTGTGTCCTGCGGTTCTAAGCGCTTTTCTCGCGTCTGCTTCAGGCACGCCTTCTATTTCAAACATAACTCTGCCGGGCTTAACTACGGCAACCCAAAATTGGGGGTCACCCTTACCTTTACCCATTCTAACTTCGGCGGGTTTTTTGGTTACGGGCTTATCGGGGAAAATGCGTATCCACAATTTTCCGCCTTTTCTTGTATACCTTGCCAAAGCTATACGGCTGGCTTCGATTTGGTTAGAATTAATCCAAGCGGGTTCAAGCGCTTGCAAGCCGAACTTACCGAAAGCAAGCGTGCTTCCGCCTTTGGCGCGGCCTGTCATTCTGCCGCGATGTGTTTTTCTATATTTAACTCTTTTAGGCATTAACATTTTTTATGTTCCTCAAAAAAATATAACTTTTATTTATTTTCTTCTTTAGGCGTTGCGCTTAAATTAGCGGCGTCTACAAGCTTTGCTTCTTCCAACAATTCTTTGGCGGTTTTTTTGAAATGTTCTTTTTTAAATATCCAAACTTTCACGCCGATTTTTCCCATTGTTGTGTCAGCTTCGGTAAAGCCGTAGTCTATATCTGCGCGGAAAGTTTGCAGGGGTATACGCCCTTCTCTAAGCCATTCGGTACGGGCAATTTCTGCCCCGCCCAAACGCCCTGAGACCATAACTTTTATTCCCTGCGCGCCTGAAATCATAGATTTCTCTATAGTTTTTTTCATAGCGCGGCGGAACGCTACCTGCTTAGTAAGCTGGAAAGCTATGCCTTCGGCGCAAAGTTGCGCGTCGAGTTCTGGCTTTTTTATTTCCATAACGTTTACAAAAGTTTTGCGAGAGGTCATAGCTTCTAAATCTTTTTTAAGATTTTCTATGCCCTGGCCGCCTTTGCCGATAACTATGCCGGGGCGGGCGGTATAAATATTAACTCTTAAATATTTTCCTGCGCGCTCTATGCCTATTTTAGACACAGAAGCTTGGGAAAGTTTGTTTTTCATGAAAAGCCTTATGCGCCTGTCTTCTTCAATAAAGTCGGGCATTTCTTTAAGGTTAAACCATTTAGATTCCCAATCTTTAATATAACCCAACCGCACGCTTTTAGGATGTACTTTATGACCCATTTTTTGCCTTACCCTTTTTCCGTAGTATTCTCTGCTTTTTTCGCAGACGCCGCTTTTACTTCAGCGGCTTTTTTTGGCGCCGCGGCTTTAGGGGCCTTAGGCGTTTTAGATTTCACTTTCTTTTTGTCAGCTTCTACGCCGACGCTGGTTACAACTATGGTTAAGTGCGAAGTTTCCCTTTTATAAGGCATTCCGCGCCCCATAGGGCCCGGACGCATTCTTTTAAGACGCGGGCCGTGGCCTACCCAGGCTTCTTTAACTTTAATTGAAGACAAATCTTTAAGTTTGCCGGCATTAGCCGAGGCAGACTTTAAAACCTTGCCTACAAGTTCAGTAGAGCCTTTGGGAAGAAAAGAAAGTATTTCAAAAGCTTTCTCAACTTTTTTATTTCTTATCAAACTTAAAACCTGATTAACTTTTCTGGGAGCGTATCTTACAAACTTCGCCGTTGCTTGTGCTTGCATCTTTTATATCCTCTGTGTTTTTACTTCAAGCGCGTAACGGGCGCTTGAGAAGAAGCTTTGTTTTACCGGAAAGTAATACTCCCGATAAACCAAAAGCCTCTAACTAACACGCCCTATTTAAGCGACGTTTCCTGTTTTGTCAGGCCGCCGTGGCCTTTGAAAGTTCTTGTCGGCGCGAATTCGCCGAGTTTATGGCCTACCATTTGCTCTGAAATGAAAACAGGCAAAAACTTTTTACCGTTATGTATGGCAATTGTATGGCCTACGAACTCAGGCGTTACAACACTTGCCCTTGCCCACGTTTTTATAACTTTTTTTTCGCCTTTTTCGTTAAGTTTTTGCATTTTTTTCAAAAGCTTCTCGTTAACAAATGGCCCTTTTTTAGTTGAACGACTCATTTAGTGTCCTCTCTGGCGGTTAAACCGCGTCATACGGCTAAGCAGTATTACACACTTAGCCAGGTCATAACTAAACTACTATGCGTTATGCTTTTTTAGATTTATTACGATGGCTTATAATTGTCCAATCCCAAACTTTGGGGCTACGGGTTTTAAACCCTTTTGCGGGTTGGTTCCAAGGGGATCTTGGTTGATTGTTACCCTTAGATTTACCGCGGCCGCCTCCGTGAGGATGGTCTGTAGCGTTCATGGCAGTGCCGCGCACGGTGGGTTTAATACCCATACGGCGGGCTCTTCCTGCCGAGCCTATCGTAATATTTTCGTGTTCAATATTGCCTACTTGACCCACGGTAGCATAACATCTCACAGACACCAGCCTTATTTCTCCCGAGGGCATTCTTAAATGCGCGTACACATCTTCACGCGCAAGCAATTGCGCCTGAGCGCCTGCCGAGCGCACCATTTGGGCGCCTTTTCCGGGGATAAGTTCTATGTTGTGAATGAAAGTACCTACCGGCATATTTGCTAAAGGAAGGGCGTTACCCGCTTTTATCTCGGCATCCGGACCGGACATAAGCGTGTCGCCAACTTTAACGCCGACAGGCTGAATAATATATCTTTTTTCACCGTCTGCGTATTGAAGTAACGCTATACGGCTTGAACGGTTGGGGTCGTACTCTATAGCAATAACCTCGGCGGCTACGCCGATTTTATTGCGTTTAAAATCTATCATGCGGTAATACCTTTTATGGCCGCCGCCTCTGTGGCGCACCATTATTCTGCCGGTATTGTTTCTGCCGCCGGATTTTTTGATAATTTTGATAAGCGATTTTTCAGGTTCTGTTTTGGTAATGTCTGAAAAGTCTTCTACCGTCATTTGACGGCGCGGGTTGGTATACGGCTTAAAACTTTTGATTGGCATTTTCTTATCCTATTTATCGGGCGGACAGGCAAAGCCTGTTT
>WQVR01000020.1 GCA_009785775.1 Candidatus Proendomicrobium guianensium | reverse complement strand
GCGATTATTTAGCCTCGGCGGCTTTTGCGCGCGCCGTACTTTCAAAACTGGAGGAATAATGAAAAAGCTTTTAATGGTTGCAGTTTTAAGTTTTATTTTTTGTATTGCATTAGCGGTTCAAGCACAAGCGCACGACCATGCCCGCACGGGCGGGGGACAGCAGATTCAAGTTTCTTTTGACCGCGCGCGTGACATTGCGCTTGAAAGAGTGGGCGGCGGAAGAGTTAGAAATATCGAGTTAGAGCGTGAAAGAGGGTTGAATTTTTGGGATGTTGAAGTAAGGTATAGACGCCGCAAGCATGAAATAAAGATAGACGCTTCTTCAGGCGAAATTTTGGGGCATGAAATAGGCCGTCGTCTTTTTTAAATACGCCACATACTTAAAAAGGTTAAATGTTTCGTTGAATTTTGCGTGATAAATTTGTAAAATTATCAGAATATAATATAGTTTTTTAAAGAGGTGGAAATAAGTGTTTAAACGCCTGATAGTAGTGTTTGCTTTGATGTTTTGTGTTGTACTTTCTGCACATGCCAGCGCAAGACAAACGTCTTTAATAGACACCCCTACGACAAACGTTCTGGGTTATACCAACTACAATATGCAGTTTCGCTTTTTTGGCCATGGCGGACTTATGACTACCGCGGAGTTCGGCATTTTTAACAATATTAATATTGGCGTCTCGTGGGAGCTTGCTAACTTTTTAGGCAATGACCGCGTTACAGTGGCAATGCCGGCGCTTCTTGCAAGAGTCAGGCTTTACTCGGGAAACATAAATTTTCCCTCAATAGCTATAGGTTATAGTGGGCAAGGGTATTTCTGGAACACAAGCAGCAACGAATTTGTCCAAGACCCGCGCGGGCTTTACATTGTGGGCGGCAAAGAAGTTTTTTTTCCTACTTTAATTATTAACTTCGGCTTTAATGTAAACAGTCTTTCTGATATGAGGCTATTTGCTTTTACGGGCGCGTCTGTAGACATTATAGAAAACAGGCTAAGCTATATGCTTGAGTGGGACAATATAAATACATTAAAAGACAGCCGCGTAAATACCGGCCTTCGCTTTTTTGCGGCGCAAGCAATAGCTTTAGATTTTTATTTTAGAGATATATTTGCGGGAAGCGACAGGCCTGGGCGCGCTCGCGCTGAAAGAATTGTTAGCCTTTCCCATCAAAGAAGATTTTAGCAAAACTGTAAGTTAGTAAATTTTAACAGTGTGAGGTAACTATGTCAGACATAGTTTTAGATTTTGAACAACCCATAGCAGAGCTTGAAAAGAAAATTGAAAGCTTACGCAATTCGTCTGAAAACGGCGGCGTTGACTTTTCAGGCGAAATAGAAGACCTTGAAAATAAAAAAGAACAATTGAAACTTCAGATATATCAAAATCTTGACAGTTGGCAACGCGTACAGCTTGCACGCCACCCGCGCCGTCCGTATACTGAAGATTACATAAAAATAATTTTTGAAGACTTTATAGAACTTCACGGCGACAGATGTTACGGAGACGATAATGCCATTACCGCAGGCATAGCAACTATAGACTCTAGCCCCGTGGTAGTAATAGGCCACCAGAAAGGCAGAAACCTGCAAGAAAACATAGACCACAACTTCGGCATGGCGCACCCCGAAGGTTACCGCAAAGCACTTCGCGTTATGAAGCTTGCCGAAAAGTTTAACCGCCCGATAATTACTTTTATAGACACTGCGGGCGCATATCCTGGCATAGCCGCAGAAGAGCGCGGCCAAGCCGAAGCCATTGCAAGAAGCTTGCGTGAAATGTCGGCGCTTACCGTGCCGGTTATAAGCGTTATTATAGGCGAGGGCGGAAGCGGCGGCGCGCTTGGCATAGGTATAGCCAATAAAGTTCTTATTTTAGAAAATTCATACTATTCGGTAATATCGCCCGAAGGGTGTGCGGCAATACTTTTTAGAGACGCCGCGCGTTCAAAAGACGCCGCAGAAGCTCTAAAAATTACCGCCAAAGATTTGCTTAACCTTAAAGTTGTAGACGAAATAATAAAAGAACCCGTCGGCGGCGCGCATGTAGACCCTGTTGCAACCGCAATGAATATTAAAACCGCTCTTAACGCCTACATATCTAAACTTTCAAAAATGTCTGAAACCGCAATTGCCGACGACAGATATGAAAAGTTTCGCAATATGGGCGTATTTGAAGGCGGCGGGGCAAAACAATCAAAGCCCAAAGCGAAAGCCGCTGCTAAAACTTCAAAGAAAAAATAAGAAAAAATGGGCTTTAAGCCCGAAAAATAAAGTTTCAAAACAAACACCCTGGGGGAAAACGAAATGCCACTTGCAACAACTAAACAAATTTTAGAAGAAGCGCAAAAAAAAGGTTATGGCGTAGGCGCTTACAATGTAAACAATATGGAGCAAATCCAAGCCATTATGGAAGCCGCCGAAGAAACCAAATCGCCTGTTATAATACAAGCTTCAAGAGGCGCTTTGAAATATGCAAACTTTACTTATCTTGGCTACTTAATGAAAGCCGCTGTAATAGAGCACCCGAATATTCCCGTGGCAATGCACTTAGACCACGGCAACTCTCTTGAAAGCGCGATAAAAGCCATAGACTTGGGCTTTACTTCCGTTATGATAGACGGTTCTTTAATGGAAGACGGAAAAACCCCTTCCGACTATGCATATAATGTAAAAGTTACAAAATCGGTTGTAGATTACGCGCACGCACGCGGCGTTTCGGTAGAGGCTGAAATAGGCACGCTCGGCGGTATTGAAGACGGACACGGCGCAGACGAAATTCACTTAACAGACCCCGAAGAAGCCAAAAGATTTGTTGAAGAAACCGGCGTAGATTCTCTTGCTATTGCCATAGGCACTTCGCACGGAGCGTACAAGTTTGCTGGCGCTTCTAACCTTGCTTTTGATGTTTTAAAAGAGATACGCTCTTTAATAAAAATTCCTATAGTATTGCACGGCGCTTCAAGCGTACCTAAAGAACTTATAGACGCTGTTAACAAATACGGCGGCAAAATGCCGGGCGCTTCGGGCGTACCAATGAAAGAACTGCAAGAATCTATAGAATTAGGCGTTTCAAAAATTAACGTAGACACAGACGGCAGGCTTGCTATTACCGCCGCCATACGCAAAGTGTTTGCCGAAACTCCCGAAAAGTTTGACCCGCGTGAATATTTTGCGCCTGCAAGGGAAGCTTTGAAACAAGTTATTATAGGCAAAATGAAAGATTTTGGCACAGCCGGACATGCCGGAGATTATACTGTTTTAAGCCTTGAAGAAATGAAAAAAGCTTACTAAAAAATACTGTGTGCGGTTAACGTAAAGGTCGCCCTCAAAAGTGGTTGACTTTTTAAATAAAACCCGCTATAATTTGCAGTATAATTATACTAAGCAGCAGAACTAAAAAAAGACCGGAGGAGCAAAAAATGGCAGTTAATGAAATTAAAAGTGTGGCAATTTTGCCGTTAGTAAAAGTTTTGCCTATAGTGTTTGGAATTGTAGGTACCGTGATAGGGCTTTTCATGTTCTTCTTTTTTCCGACGGACATTGCGGCAAGCCTGGGCTTTGGACAAAGATTTTTAGCCTGGCTTATGTTTATAGCTTTTTATACCGCAATTATGGTTGCGGGCGCTGTAGCTGTAGCTTGGCTTTACAATATGGTTTCAGCTAAGCTTGGTATGTGCGTTTCTGTAAACATTGAAAAGAAAGACGAATTTTAATTTAACTAAGTAAAATTTAACATTTCCGCCTTTGCTTACGCACAGGCGGAAATGTTGTTTCCCTCAAAAAAACTTCCGGCAGGCATGCCTATGAACTTAAGAATTAAGTTCACTCTTTATATATCTGTTTTGCTTGTGCTTACCATAGGCGTTGTATCGTATACTATTTACAATGCTCAAAAAGAATTTTTAAACCAACAGTTTACAGACGAGCGTGAAAGAACTTTCCAAACTTTTGTAAGTATTTGCACGGAAGCTCTTGCCGTTAGAGACGATATACAAGTTTTTAACGCCATACATTCGCTTATAAACGTTAACCGCCCTGCAGTTGTTTATGCGGCTTATGTTTCCGACGCAACCGGCATTATGTTTGCCTCGCGCGATGGCGACCGTCACCTGGAAACAGCTTATGTTGCGCGTTTTAGACGGGCAAATTTTTTTAATAGAACAGATTATACCTCTTTAAGCGGCGAAAGAATTGCCGAGTTCGTAGTGCCCGTAGAAATAGACGGCGCTCAAATAGGCACAATTATAGTAGGTTTTTCCAGAGACCATATGTACGGTATGATTGCCGACGGCGTTGGCATAGTGGCAAGAAAAATATTGTATGTGTCGGTGATAGCGTTTATAATAGCCGTAGCGCTTGCCAATTTTATGGCTTATCGTTTAAGCAAGCCCCTGCGTATACTTTCGGGTGCCGCCCGAAAAATTGCCGGCGGAGATTTTAATGTGCGTGTAGATATTGACAGCTCGGACGAGCTGGGCCTTCTTGCCAGATCTTTTAATGACATGGCGTGCCGCGTGCGCGAAATAGATACGTTAAAAGACAGTTTTGTGTCTTCGGTATCTCACGAGCTTAGAAGCCCGCTTGCCGCAATAGACGGCTACTGCGACCTTCTTATAGACGGCATAGACGCAGGCCATAGTCAAGAACAGCAACTTAAAGGGCTTAGAATAGTTAAAGAAGCTTCGTTAAGGCTTACAAGTTTTGTAAATAATATTTTAGACCTTGCAAAAATTAAAGCCGGCAAATACGAGCTGAAACTCGGCCGTATAAATATGGACGAAGTTATAAAAGAAACCGTAACGCTGTTTGAGTCGCTTGCCTTAACGCAACACAAAACGCTTACTTATGAAGTTGCAGGCCAACTCCCGCCGGTTTACGGCGATAGCGAAAAAAATAAACAGATAATCACAAATCTGTTAAGCAATGCTTTAAAATTTACTCAGGAAAATGATGAAATAAAAGTTATGGCGCGCGTTTCGCCCGCAACATCTTACGGGAGTGACTACGTTGAATTTTCTGTTTCAGATACCGGCGTGGGAATACCCAAGGAAGACGTAGACAAAGTTTTTGAAAAGTTTTATCAGGTTCAGGAAAGCGAGTTTAAACGCCCTAAGGGCACAGGGCTCGGGCTTTCTTTGGTGTATGAGTTTGTAAGGCTTCAAAACGGGCGCATATGGGCAGAAAGCAGAGATAAAGGCACCACATTCAAATTTGTGTTGCCGGTATTTAAAAATTAAAAAAGGGCTAAATGTTTAAAATACTGGTTATAGACGATGAAGTTTTTTTAAGGGAAATGTTGAGAGACATTTTTACCCATGCCGGCTATGAGGTTATTGTGGCTCAAAACGGAAATGAGGGTTTAGATAAAATACATTCCGAAAAGCCCGACCTTGTTTTACTTGACTGCCAAATGCCCGTTATGGACGGTTATGAAGTTTTAACCCAACTTAAAAAAGAACCCCGCTACCAGACATTGCCCGTTATAATGCTTACGGCAATGGCAAGCGAGCAAGACGAAATTAAAGGTTTAAATCTGGGACTTGACGACTACATAACAAAACCCTTTAAAACACCCATACTTGTAGCGCGCGTTAAAACTATACTTGAGCGCAAAAAAGCAAGCGCGCAGTCTAACCCGCTTACTTCGCTTGCCGGAAACATCGCCATACAAGACGAAGTCGAATCAAGAATAAAGGCAAAAAAAAGTTTTGCGCTTTTATACATAGACATTTCAAATTTTAAAAGTTTTAATGACAGATACGGTTTTGACCGCGGCGACGATGTTATAAAATATACAGCTGGTTGTCTGCTTAGCGTAATGAAAACCAACGGCGACGATTTTATAGGTCATGTAGGCGGCGACGATTTTGTTTTTATAACCACAACCGAGCGCGCTGTTACAGTGGCTGAAGAATTTATTTCAAGGTTTGATGAGGGTATAAAAAACTATTACGACGACACAGACCGCAATAACGGCTATATAATGTCTATAGACAGGAATTACAATAAGCAACAGTTTCCTATAATGTCTGTTTCGGTTGCCATAATTTCAACGCAAATCGCAAATATCGTTCATTATGGCGATATCGCAAGGCGTGCGGCCGAACTTAAAAAGGTGGCAAAACAAAATAAAGGAAGTTCTTACGTCTTTGAAAAGCGCAGGTAAATAACTATGATAAAACAAAAAATTGTAGTAGTAGATGATGATTCTGCAATAAGAAGCCTTGTTAAAGATGTTTTGGAAAAAGAGGGTTACTTTGCGGTTGCCTGTAAAGATACCGACGAAGGCTACGGCAAAATAGTAAAATCTAAGCCGGATCTTGCTATTTTAGACGTTAAAATGCCGCAAGTCGGCGGGATAGAGCTGTGCAGGCTGCTTCGCCAAACGCCCGAAACCAAAAATATTCCCATAATAATGCTTACGGTAGAATCCAGTGAGACAGATAAAATTATAGGCTTTGGCGTAGGCGCTGACGACTATATAACAAAGCCGTTTGTGCCTTCCGAACTTGCCGCGCGGGTAAAAGCCTTAATCAGGCGCGCGAGCCGCCAAGACGAACAAAACATTATAGAGTTTGAAGGTTTAACGCTTAACATAGACAGCCGCACGGTTTTTGTAGGTAAAAAAGAAATATCGCTTCGTCCTAAAGAATTTGATTTACTGCATATTTTTTTACTAAAACCTAATATAGTTTTAAGCAGAGATTATATACTGGAAAATGTCTTTCAGTATAATCTATCTGTTACCACGCGTACGGTTGATACCCATATGAAAAATTTAAGGCGCTCTCTGGGTCCTTGGAGTAAGCGTATAGAAACTGTTTTCGGGTGCGGGTTTAAGTTGGTGCCAAACGGAAAGTAGGCATTACATCTTTGGGTTAAAATAAAATTATGAACAAACAAAATTTTAAGAAAATATTATCAAAACTTATCTGCGCGTTTCTACTTTTAAACCTTTACGGTTTAGCTTTTGCAGACACGGGCAGAAGCGGCGGCACAATCTTTTTATTTAACCCTAACCCCGTAACAGCCGCAATGGGCGGGGCGGGTACGGCATTGCTTAGCGATAAAATGCCGGCAACTACTTTAAACCCAGCTTCAAGTATAGGCGTTTACCGCACAATGGCAACCGTAACCAATGCAAACCTTATCGGCGGGATACAGCACAATTATATAGGCATTGTTTTTCCAAGCGAAGTAGGTAATTTCGGCGTGGGTATATTTAATACCAGCTTCGGCAATATTCCCGGCTATATGGTTTCAGGTCCGGGAAACCTTAACCCGACGCCTTTTAGAATGCGCAATTCCGGAGACCTTGCTTTTATATTAAACTATTCGGTAGATATAAGGTCTCACATCCCGCTTGAAGTTTCACGCGGGGGTTTTGGTATGAACATTAAACTTTTGCGTTCCCGGCTTGAAAACTATGTCGCCGAAGCTATAGCTGTAGACTTAGGCTTTATTATGGCTTTGCCCGCAATGGATAACATAACAGTAGGCGTTGCGTACAGAAATTTAGGCTCGCGTATGAGATTTGCCCAACAGGATGACAGGCTTCCGGAAATATTTACCCTGGGTATTGCATACCGGCAAAGCCGTTGGCACGATTTAGTTCTTGCCGCAGACCTTGGCACAGAAATTCGCGGCAGAAATTATTTTGCCATTGGGGGCGCTATAACGCCGGTATACTATTTAACGTTTCGCGCGGGTTTAAATTTTCAACAGGGAAGCACCATTGCAAATCCGTTTAGGGGCGGAATCGGTTTTGCTTTTCAAAACTTTTTTATAGATTATGCCTATACTCCTGCGTCTCATTTAAACGCTTCGCACAGCTTTAGTTTCAGCTATGCTTTCGGGCAGTATGTAAGTCAAAGAATGGCTTTTGACCATCACTTGCAAGGCCACTTCAGGGCGGCGCAACGCGCTTTCAGGGCTAATGACTATATTGCCGCACGGCGTATGTTCGACGAAATTTTGTCGGTATTCCCCGACCACAGGCCGTCGCAACGTTATCTTCACAGAACTATCGACCAGCTTGACAGAGTGGACGTTTTTAACGCTTCGCGCGTTTCCAGATATATGACGCGCGCCCAAAGGGCTCTAAGCAGAAATAACACCGTTTCAGCCGGCAGGTATTTCAGGCGCGTGCTTGAAATAGACCCCGAAAATTTAATTGCCCGCGCAGGACTTGACGATGTGCGTGAAATTACCGCCAGCGTAAGAGCGGAGCATTTGCGTATGCAACACGCAGAGCGTATAGAGTTTATCTGGAATCAGGCAGACCATTACTTTAGAAACGGTGAACTTGTGCGCGCCCGCAGATACTTGGGGGAAATACTTGAGATAGACCCGCAAAATCAGGCGGCTTTAGACAGAAGACATGATATAGACAACCAGATTTCGCAAATTGCCGCAAGTCAGGTTACCGAACTTTTAAATACGGGTATGCGCTATTTTAATGCCGGTGTTTTTGACGAGTCCATACGCTACTTTGAAGCCGTAGTTATCGCCGCGCCCCACAGGCTTGACGTTCAAGACTTGATAGTGCGCGCTCAGCGCAATATACAAGACACGGTAGAGGCAGAGCGTCGCCGGGAACTTCTTGCCCGCCAAGACAGAGTGCGCGGAGAGCTTATGTCTAACTTTGAACGCGGTCTTACCGCTTACGAAAGAAACAGGTTGCCGCAAGCGTTAAACTTTTTCAGGCGCGCGCAAGAAATTGCCGATGAGTACGAATTTACGGAAATTTATTCAAGAAGCCAAATGCATATTCAGCGGATCAATCACAGTTTGTCAGACCATCACTATAGGCGCGGGTTTGATGCATTTCGCAGAAATGCTTTTGACGTTGCCGCGCGCGAATACAGGCTTGCTTTAGAATTTAACCCGGGTAATACCGCCGCCATTTTTGAGTTAGAGCGCGTTTCAGCTGTGCTTGCCCAAAGGTATTTTGAAATGGGTATGGATGCGTTTGCACGGGGTAATATGGATAGAGCGCGCGAAAATCTTAGAAGAGCGCTACACTACAGGCCTGATATGGCAGAAGCGCGCCGCGCTTTAGAAAGAGTGCGCTAACCGGCTAAGCCGGAGTAATACAGTTGCATTACAGTTTTGGTTAAGGTGAAAAGTAATGAAAAAAACATTTAAAATTTTCTTAAAAAACAGCGGCAGGTTTGCTTTGGTTATGTCATGCTTAGTTTTTTTTGCATCCGTTCTGCTTGCCGACGGGGTAAGGGCATTTCCAAACCCATGGGTGCCGTCTGACAGAAGCGGCAGAAGGGGTAACTTAGCTGACGGCATAACTTTTGACAGGCTTCCTTTGGGCGGCGGGGAATTGCGCATTTATAATTCCGCCGGGCAACTTGTAAGAAACCAGCGTTGGTTGGCAAATCAAACCGAAACTGAATGGCTTGGCAAAAACAATAGTTCGCAGTATGTCGCAAGCGGAGTTTACATTTGGATTATAAACCCGAATTCAGGCGCCAGACAAAACGGCAGAATTGTCGTTATAAGGTAGTTTTGCAGAGCTTTGCACAAGTATAGGGCGGGGTGAAATCCCGCCCTATACTTGTTTTTGTAAAAATAATAAAAAAATCTCCGTTGACATTTCGGGGTTTTAAGACTATAAAAAAGGAATGGAATATATAGAAAAACGAGTCAG
>WQVR01000019.1 GCA_009785775.1 Candidatus Proendomicrobium guianensium | reverse complement strand
CTAAGCGCTGTTTCCCATTTTTGCCAATTTTTCAAAAATTCTGATTTTGCCTGCCCAAACCCCGAGGACTGCTCGCCCAAAACGCAACGGTCTAACTCCTCTGCGTCAGAGGCGGTTAAATGCTCGCGCGCCAGCTCTTTAAACATAAGTGAAGTCATTGGCATTGCCTGACCATAAGCAAGCCCGGGAAGCTGCGCGGCAAGATAGTAGTAGTGGCGCGACATATTTACATACCTTTGTCTTGAGTTTTAATAATTTCGGCAAGCCTTGGAGTAAGGTAAGCCGAAAGAAGTTGTGTTATGGCTTGGGCTGAAAAATCGTAATAAGCTGAGCCGTCTTTTTCGGCAATGCGAAAGCCCGAATCTAAATTGCGCACGGGCTTTAATTCTACGCCTTTTTTTAATTCAGCCGTAAGCTTAGTATTAAACCAACTTTCTAGTTTTTTTAGTTCTTTTTCAGACAAAAGCACGTTAAGAGAGTCGGCGCCGGAGCCCGCCGCCCAGTTTTTTAAAATTTCGGGCAATACCGTTTTAAGCGTATCTTCCCCGTAGGCAGTAGCGCTTGACTGAGATATAATTTTGTCTAAAAGCGTTTGAATTTCTGCTTTAAAAGCCAATATCAAATTGCGGGAGGCCTGCTGTATGGCGGCTATACCGGCTTTTTCTAAACGTTCAGCGTCTGCTTTGCCCTTTGCGACAATGCTTTCCGCTTCTTTTTGTGCGGCAGCTATAATCTTAGCTGCTTCTGCTTCGGCGTCGCTTTTTAGTTTGGCGGTTTCGGCAGATGTGGCTTCTATACCGTCTTTTTTTATTTTGTCTATTAATTCTTGCAATTGAATTTCCATATTATCCTCTTAAAATATTTCGTATTTATATTGCGTTATATTACCACATTTCGTGCTTTTGCTCAAGCTTTTTTGGTACAATTGTTATTATGTTAGAAATTAAATCTTGGTGTAAAGATATTGAGGCGTCCGCCCAAAAGCAAATTGACAATCTTGCAAGGCTGCCTTTCGCGTTTAAACATATTGCCGTAATGCCGGATTGCCACACAGGTTACGGTATGCCCATAGGCGGGGTACTTGCGTGCGAGGGTGTGATAATTCCTAATGCCGTTGGCGTTGATATAGGTTGCGGAGTTACGGCATGCCAAACATCGCTTACAGAGTTAGAAGCGCACACCCTTAAAAAAATTATCGGCGAAATAAGAAGTTCTATTCCTATGGGGTTTAACCTCCACAAAGTAGCAAAAGATATAGCGCAAATTCCAAAAAATCACTCCGGAAAAGTAGTGGCGCAACACTACCAAAACGCGCGTTGCCAAATGGGAACCTTGGGCGGCGGAAACCACTTTATTGAAATTCAAAAAGGTTCTGACGGTAAAATTTGGTTTATGATACACTCGGGCAGCCGTAACCTCGGCAAACAAGTGGCAGACTATTACAATACACAAGCAAAAAAATATAATAAGCAAACAGGCACAGAACTTCCCGCCGGTTTTGACTTGGCATATATCCCCGAGAGCAGCCCCCTGTTTAAAGAGTATTTAGACGAAATGAATTATTGCTTAGAATTTGCGCGCCAAAACAGGCTTGAAATGGCACGGGTTGTGTCGTCAATAATTTCGGGGCTTGCAGACGGAAAGGCTAACCGGTCTTATGATATACACCATAATTATGCCGCGCGTGAAAATCATTTCGGGCATAATGTTTGGCTGCACCGCAAAGGGGCAACTTCGGCGCGCTTGGGCGAAGTGGGCATTATTCCCGGTTCCCAAGGCACTAAGTCTTACATTGTTAGCGGGCTTGGAAACCCCGAAAGTTTTAACAGTTGCTCTCACGGGGCGGGCAGACTAATGAGCCGCACAAAAGCAATGCAGGAATTATCCGTAGCAAAAGAAGCCGAGCGTCTTAACAAATTAAACATTCTCCACTCTATACGCGGCGTAAAAGATTTAGACGAAGCGCCGTCCGCATACAAAAATATCACAGAGGTAATGTCAAGCCAGACCGACTTGGTAAAAATAAAAGTTGAACTTTCCCCTATGGCTGTACTGAAAGGATAGAAAAAACATTTCAAAAATGAGTATATTTTTATATAATGTCGCAAACTGATTACAACGGGGTTATACATGTTTGATAAGGTTCAAAATATACACTTTGTGGGCATTGGCGGCTCCGGAATGAGCGGTATCGCCGAAGTTTTGCTTAATTTAGGCCACCGTGTTACAGGGTCAGACATAAAAAAAACCGAAGTTACCGCGCACCTTGTAAAGCTCGGCGCTAAAGTTTTTATAGGGCATAACAAAAAACACGTTAAAAATGCCGGCGTTGTCGTAACTTCAACTGCAGTGCAACCAGACAACCCGGAAGTTTTAGAAGCCGCACGAAATAAAATTCCCGTAATACCCCGCGTTGAAATGCTTGCAGAACTCGCGCGTTTAAAATATGCCGTTACAATAGCAGGCACGCACGGCAAAACTACAACAACTTCGCTTGCCTCACTAGTTATGGGCGAAGGGGGGCTAGACCCCACAATAGTTATCGGCGGGCGTTTAAAAAATTTAAAAAGTTCCGCACGGCTTGGTCGCGGCAAATATCTTATTGCCGAAGCTGACGAGTCTGACGGCTCTTTTCTAAAACTTTCCCCCGTAATTACCGCCGTTACCAATATAGATAATGACCACTTAGATTATTACGGCACCATGGAAAACTTAAAAAACGCTTTCGTGCGCCATATAAACAGCGTGCCTTTTTACGGCGCGGCTGTAGTATGTTCAGATGACGCCGCCGTTAAAGAAATTTTGCCGCTTTTAAAAAGGCGTTATATTACTTACGGGTTTAATTCGGGAGCAGACCTTACCGCGGTAAACATAAAAAACACTCCCGAATGCACAGAATTTACCATAAAATATAAATCAAAAAAACTAGGCAAGGCTTGTACAAAACTTTTGGGTAAACATAATATTTTAAATTGCTTAGCCGCCACCGGCGTGGGCTTAGAACTTGGCATAGACATTTCTAAAATAACAAAAGCTCTTTCGGCATATGCAGGCGTAGGGCGGCGCCTTGAAATTAAAGGTGAACGCTCGGGCATCACGGTTATAGACGATTACGGCCACCACCCGACCGAAATTCAAGCAACGCTAGCGGCAATAAAATACAAGTGGCCTAAACGCAAGCTTATTGTGCTTTTTCAACCGCACCGCTATACCCGCACGCAAAATTTGCTTGAAGGGTTTGGCAAATCTTTTATAAACGCCGACGAGGTGCATGTGTCAGACATTTACGCGGCAAGTGAAAAAAAAATACACGGCGTAAATGCTAAAGCGCTTGCCGGCGCAATAAACATACATTCTAAAAACGCTTTGCTATACACCTGCCCTGCCGGAATTAAAAACCGCCTGCACGCTGGCAACATTGTTTTAACGCTTGGCGCCGGAGATATTTACAAACAAGGAGAAAAGCTATTAACGCTGATATAATTAAAAAATTATTTGAACTTGGTTGCGCGGTAAAAAAAGACGAACCCCTAGAAAAGTACTCATCTTTTAAAATAGGGGGTAAAGCAAGCTATGTTGTAGAAACCGTAAACAAAAAAGCGTTAAGGTTTTTGCTTGAGTATATTGCGGCAGAAAAACAAAACTTTTTTGTTATCGGCGGCGGCACAAACGTTTTATTTTCAGACGAAGGTTTTAAAGGCATAATTATTAAGCTGACAGGAGCCTTTGAAGACATGTACCTGCACTCAGGGCTTGCTTATTGCGGGGCTGGGGTAAACATGGCAACGGCGGTTCAAATGCTTGCTGAAAATTCTTACAGGGGGCTTGAGTTTATGTCGGGCATTCCCGGATCAATAGGCGGGGCGGTTTACGGCAATGCCGGCACAAAAGACAGGTGGATTTCAGAGTCTGTACACGAAATCGAAGTTATGGACTATTCGGGTGTTGTAAAAACTCTGCCTGCGGAAAATATTGTTTTTTATTACCGCAAAAGCGGACTTTCGCGCTATATCATTTTAAGCGTTAAATTTAAAATCACAAAAGGCGAAAAAAGCGAAATTGCAAAATCCATAAGCTCCGTTATTGCCGAAAAAAAAGCAAGTCAGCCTTTAATGTTTCCCAATGTGGGTTGTATTTTTAGAAACCCGCAAGAAGGGGTTTCGGCAGGCAAACTTATAGACGAAGCCGGAATGAAAGGCATAACTGAAGGCGGGGCAAAAATTTCGGAACACCACGCCAACTTTATAGTAAACGCCGGAAATGCGCGCTCTTTAGACGTTTTAAAACTTATAGAAAAAGTAAGGGCTACGGTTAAAGAAAAATCCGGCATAAATTTAATGCCCGAAATAAAGGTTGTGCCAAGTGGACGTTAAAAAATATTTAAAAAATAAAAAAATAGGCGTGATATACGGCGGAACCTCGCCCGAGCGCGAAATTTCGCTGTTATCGGGCAAAGCAGTTTTTAAGGCGCTTAAAAAACTAGGGGTGAGTGTTTGCCTTATAGACGCAAAAAACGACATTATATCTAAATTAAAAAAAGCAAAAATTAAATTTGCTTATATAGCCTTACATGGCACCGACGGCGAAGACGGCAAAATACAAAGCCTGCTCGAGTTTTTAAACATTCCCTACACGGGTTCGGGGGTTCTTGCAAGTGCATTATCTATGGATAAAGCCGCAAGCAAAAAACTTTTTAAATATTGCAACATTAACACGCCGGCATGGACAGTTATAAAAAACGGCGACTGCTTAGAACACTTAAAAAATAGCGTATGCTACCCTGTTGTGGTAAAACCTGTTGCGCAAGGCTCGGCAATAGGTATAAGCATTGTAAGCAAAAAGGAAAGTTTTAAAAAAGCGTTGGCTGACGCTTTTAAGCGCGGTTCAAGCGCTATTGTAGAAAACTATGTAAAAGGCACAGAAATTACCATAGGCGTTTTAGGCGGCGCGGCACTACCGGTTATAGAGATAGTGCCAAAAAATAAATTTTATGACTTTAATGCCAAATACTCAAAAGGCGGTTCTAAGCATATTGTGCCGTCCGCGTTGCCTAAAGCTGTGCAAAGGCAAGCGCAAACAATAGCCGAAAAAATATACAAAGAATTTGACTGCCGCGCAATGTGCCGTATAGATATGATAGTAGACGCCTCACACAAAATATGGGTTTTAGAAATTAACACCGTACCGGGAATGACGCAAACTTCACTTTTACCCGAAGCGGCGCTTGAGGCGGGCATAAATTTTGAAAATTTGGTTTTAAAAATTATGGAATACTCCATAACGGGCAAATGATAAAACGAAAAAAAAGAAAAATCTATGCTTATAAAAGAAAAAAGCGCAAAGCTACAACGCTTAATGTAAGCTTTCGCCCGGGCGCGGGCAGCATTAAAGCTTTTAAAACCGTTTTAAAAATTGCAATTTTTGGCGCGCTTGTTTACGGAGCTTATTACACATTGGGGCAGTTGCACCGTTTAGCGCTTGAAAGCCCGCATTTTGTAATAAGAGAAATCGCGGTATCAGGAACAGGAAACGTAACAAGAACCGAAATAAGAAAACTTTTGCCTTTTACGGAAGGCGACAATCTTATAAACATAGACACCCGTAGCACAGCGCGTGAAATAAAAGCTTTAAAAAAAGAACTTAGAGATATCAGAATATCGCGCCGTTGGCAAAAAGTTTATATAAGACTTTACGAACGCACCCCCGAAGCATTTATAATAGAAAACGGCGAGCTTATGGGTTTAGATTTTGACAATACCCCTTTTCCTTTAAGGGGCTTTATGTACCGGTACCAAGTGCCAAAATTTCTATACAACACGCTATCCGAACGCGACACTTTACTTGCTTTTTTACGTGCATTGCAAAAAAATTCAGCAAGTTTTGCGGGTGACATTTTATCTATAAGTTTAAACCGCACCGGAAACATTACAATAACAATGCGCGACGGTACCGCAATACTATGGGGAGAAGCTAACTTTGACAGCCTGTCCCATAAAGTTAAAATAACAAAACAGGTTTATGCTCATGCTCTTTTACAGCATGGCGCTTTAAAACATATAAACATGCAGTTTTATGAATACGGCAGGGCAATTGTAATGCCCGGTTTGCGCGTTGCCGCACAGTAACAAGATAGGCAAAATTTAGTATATAAGGGGTTTTTTACATGCCAAAAGAAGAAATTATAGCGGGTTTAGACATTGGTAGCAATAAAGTGTGCTGTGTGGCGGGTACTAAAGACTCGTCAAGCAGAATTGTTAAAATACTTGCGGGTTCAACCGTAATATCAAACGACGGTATAAAAGCGGGCGCTGTAATTAATATTCAAGAAGCTTCACTAGCAATAGAAAAAGTTGTAGACGAAGTTGAAAAAACCATAGGTCAAAACGTTTCCGGCGCCGTGCTTGCCATGCGTGGGCAGTTTATAAAAGCGTTAAATTCTAAAGGCGTGGCAAGCATTAATACCGCCAACCGCGAAATCACAGAAGAAACCGTGCATTCGGCTATAGAATCGGCTAAAAAAACCGTGCGGCTTGACCCAACGCAGGAAATACTTCAAATAATTCCGCGTGAGTTTATTTTAAACCATCAAAAAGGCATACAAAACCCTATAGGCATGGAAGCAACTTTTATAGAGGTAGACGCCCAAACTTTTGTCGCCACATCAAGCAATGTAAGCAATATTGTAAAAGCTATGGGCGAGTTAGAGTGTTTAGACAAAGTTTACGGACACCTTGCCGCAAGCGACGCAGTTGTAACCAAAGAAGAAAAAGAACTAGGGTGTTTAGCCGTAGATTTAGGCGGTCTTACAACAGGCATAGCCCATTACTGCGAGGGAATAATAAAATTTTCTTATGAGCTTCCCGTTGGTTTTGATTATATTACCCGCGATATTATGCACAGACTGCGCGCAGTATCGGGCACGGCGCGCGAAATTAAAGAAACTTACGGTGCGGTTTTTTACGACCCTTTATTAGAGCCTCTGGAATTTGAATACACAGGCGCCGACGGCAATATCCGCGAGTATGACCGCGCCCAGCTTGTTGAAGTAGTGCAACACAGGGTAGACCAAATTATAGTAGCTATAGAAGAAGTGTTAAGGAAAAATACGCCATTTGAAGAATTTTTATCGGGCGGGATAATACTTACCGGCGGCGGGGCAAGACTTTCCAAAATTACAGAAGCTTTTGAAAAATCGTTTAACTGTTCGTGCCGCTTGGGGCTGCCTGACTCGAGCAAAATTGTAGGGCCTGCCGAAATTATAAACAATCCCGTATACACTACGGCAATTGGCGCGGTAAATACGGGGTTTTTAAATGAATACGCCATGCCGGGCTCAAGAAGTTCAAGCGCGGGTGCGGTCGGCAAAATTTTTGGTTGGCTTAAAGACACTTTTTAATTATAACTGTGAGGGTAAAACTTAAATGAAAATAGGGCTCGCAACAGAAAATGCAGATACTTCCTCTAACCCAGCGATAATTAAAATTATCGGCGTGGGCGGAGGCGGCACAAATGCCGTAAACCGCATGATAGCCTCAAACATTTCAGGCGTGGAATTTATTGCCGTTAATACAGACGCGCAATCGCTAAAACGTTCTGCAGCGCCCATGCGCGTACAAATAGGCGAAAGGCTTACGGGCGGGCTTGGCGTAGGCGGCAACCCTTTAATAGGGCAAAAGTCTGCTGAAGAAAGTATTGAAGCGCTACGCGATATTATAAAAGGCGCTGATATGGTAATTGTTACGGCAGGCATGGGCGGCGGAACGGGAACGGGCGCTGCGCCCATTGTAGCCCAAATTGCCCGCAGTGAAAACATACTTACTGTTGCTGTTGTTACTCAACCTTTTGAACATGAAGGCGATGTGCGCTCTGAGCAGGCGGAAGAAGGCATAAAAAACTTAAAAAGTTATACCGACGCTTTAATAGTAATACCCAATGAAAACGTATTCGGCATAGTAAGCGAGTTTACCATGTCTGAAATGTTTATAATAGTAGACGAGGTTTTGCGCAAAACAGTGCAAGCCATTACAGACGTTATTACCGTTCCCGGCGAAATTAACATGGACTTTGCCGACGTGCGCACAATATTAAAAAATTCTGGTACCGCGCTAATAGGCATAGGCGAAAGCGCGGAAGAAAATGTTGCCGAAGCCATAAAAAAAGCGGTTACCAGTTCCTTACTTGGCGATTATGACATTTCCGGCGCGGACAAATTTTTAATTAACATTACCACCAGCGAAAAAACGTCTGCCGTAAAACTTAAAGAAATGGGCGAAATTATTAAAAGTTTCGGAATTTCCAAAGCGCATATTTTTTACGGGCACGTTATAGACAACCGCCTTGAAGGAAAAATACGCATTACAATAATTGCCACGGGGTTTAAAAACGACGCTCCCGTAAAAAAAGAAAACACTGTTTTTGGCACACCCAAGCAAAAAGACTTATTCGACACCGTGGGGATATCCGTAAATAATGATGACGGCGTAATAGATTTTGAAAAACCTGCATATAATAGCTGGTCTAAGAAAAAACTAAAATAGCGGCTAAGCCGCCTTATTATAAAACTACTTAAAGTTTAACCAATAGCAATGATTACAGCACCATTAACCAAAACAAATTTTGCCTGTTGCCTTACAAGCACCGTTCGTGACGGCGATATGAAAATCTTAAAATCGCGCAATGATTTTTTTAGCGCGAACTGCTTAATGGCTTTTAGTTTTGTTTGCGCCCAGCAAGTGCACGGCACAAATATTGTTTATGTAACGCGCGACACAGTTTCGCCCGTACCCGCCTCTGACGCGCTTATAACAGACGACAAACGTGTGATACTGGGCATTTACACGGCAGACTGTATGCCTGTTATGATAACCTCAAAAAAAGGGTGCTCTGCCGCCGCCATACATGCGGGCTGGCGGGGACTAGCCGGCGGTATAATAGAAAAAACCGTCGCGATGTTTAAAAAAGGCTTTAATGTAAAAGGCAATGACCTTTCTGTTTATATCGGCCCGCATATTTGCGGTAATTGTTATGAAATAGGCGCAGAAGTGCGCCAAGCATTTAACTTACTTCCAAGCATAAGTAAATTTTCTATGGTTGGCAATGCTTTAGAACGCTTAAAAATAGCAGGGATTAGCGATGTTGTTGTGTCAAAAGAATGTACTTTTTGCGGCGACAATTATTTTTCATACCGCAAAGGAAACAAAGTGGAACGCATATTAACGCTTGCACAAGCTGGAAAACCATGAGCAATAAAAACATAAAATTTTTAGAACATGCTATAAAACTTGCCAAACTTAATGTGAAAAGCGGCGGCGGCCCTTTCGGGGCTGTAATAGTTTGCGGTGGCAAAATTATCGCGCGCAGCGCTAATAATGTTGCCCGCAAAAATGACCCAACAGCACACGCCGAAATAGAAGCTATACGAAAAGCCGCAAAAAAATTAAAAACTTTTGACTTATCTAATTGCGAAATTTATTCATCTTGCGAGCCTTGCCCCATGTGCATGGCGGCAATTTACTGGGCAGGGCTTAAAGCTTTGCATTACGGAGCAACAAAAGAAGATGCCTCAAAAGCGGGCTTTATAGACGCCTTTATCTACAAAGAACTTTCCCTGAGTCCTGAAAAACGCAAGCTTTCCCAAACCAAAATAAAAACCCATGCCGCGCTTGAGCCTTTTGCGGCATGGGAAAAATCCCTCAAAAAAATTAAATATTAAAGGCAAAACCTTTTTTATTTTTTAATATATTCGGCGCTAACTGTTGTTGTGATACCGCCGCGAATGCCGAATTCTATGTCTACATACATTGATTTTGGCTTAACGCATTCAACCAAGTCATTTAAAATACTGTTTACCACGCTTTCATGCACCATGCCAACCATGCGGTAAGACTGCATATACATTTTAAAAGATTTTAATTCAACCACAACTTCATCAGGCACATATTCTATAGACAAATACGCAAAATCCG
>WQVR01000018.1 GCA_009785775.1 Candidatus Proendomicrobium guianensium | reverse complement strand
CAATAACTTTAGGATGATCGGCAAGCCCTAGATAATTGTTAGAACATACAACTATCTTTTTTTCGCCCTCTACTATTACTTCAGGACCTTGCATAGACTCTATCCTTTTAAAATAAGGATAAAGCCCCGCGTGCATAAGTTCGGTCGCTATGGTAAATTTTTCGCATTTCTCAAAAATGTCAGGCATAATTGCTTGTTCCTCTTTGTCTTGTTATTGCCGGCGCATAGAAGCGCACTAAAAAAATTTATTGTCTAAATACCAACAATAGGTTATTCTAGCACCTATTTCAAGGTTTGTAAAGTGCAAATTCAGGTCTTGTATTATATCGGCATTATCGGCTGTCCAGTAGTCTTGCGTAATTTCGGTAATTTTTTGTTTGTTAAGCACGGGAGTTTTGCCCGAAATCTTGCCAAACATTTCGGCAAAAAACGCCGCCGTTTTAAACACAAAGTCGGGTGCTGTGATACTATAAGCTTTTACATTATTAGCCCCTGCTATAATATTGCCGATATCTTGCCATGTGTAGGCGGGGCTGTCGGCAAGATAATAAGTTTTGTTGTTTGAGGCGGCATTTTGGGCGCAAAGCAATACGGCTTTGGCAATATCTTTAACAAATACAAGTTGCACATAGCGCTTTTTTGAAGTTTTAATTTTTATGTGTTTATTTACAAGGTCAAAAAACATAAAAATATCTTTATCGCGCGGGCCGTAAACTGCAGATGGGCGCAGTATTACATAAGGTATTTTGCCGTTTAGCGTTTGGATAAGCATTTCTTCAGCTTTCATTTTGCTTATGCCGTAATCTGAAACGGGATTTAACTGCCCGCCTGTTTTTCGGGGAGTTTGGGACGCGCTTGGACCCTGAGCCGCTTGCGAAGAAATAAAAATAAATTTTTTAAGAGACGGGTTTACCTTCAGGCAAAACTCGGCAATAGTTTTTGTGGCGTCAGCATTAATTTTATTGTACTCTGCCGCGTTTTGAGCGCGCACAGCGCCCGCATTATGCACAACAACATCAACATCTTTAAGAGTTTGCCCTAAAACTTCAGCATCTGTGAGTGAGCCGTAAACATATTTTACATTAAGCCCTTCAAGCCATTTCAGGTTAGAGGTTTTGCGCACAAGGCAAATAACCTCGTGTCCCGCTTCTACTAAACTTTCAGCTATATGGCTTCCTACAAAACCATTAGCGCCCGTTAAAAATACTCTCATCATTGTTCCTTACAAACAAATAAAAAAAGCCGCCTAAACAATAAGGCGGCCCTGTTAATTTTTATCTTCGGCCTTCTAAGTTTCTTATTGCGGTATTTGCGGCGGCTTGCACCTGCGGGCTTGCGTCACGCGCCATTCTACGAAGCGTTTCCATGGCTGATTCTGAAAAACGCTCAATTTCGCCAAGCTCAAATGCTACGCGCACGCGGATATTGTCGTCAGCGTCGTTAGCCAGTTCTATAATACGCGGCACAACGCTTTCGTCAGCGCGCCCTATTCTTGACAAAGCATGTGCGGCTTGAGACCTTATCCTACTGCTTGGAGACCTTAACAACGGTATAATATCGGCCACAGCTTCATTGGCGGCAGAGCCCATTCTTTCAAGCACTTCAAGCGTTGCCAAAGTAGTATAATGCTCATCTCTATGTAGCAAATTTATAAGTTCGCCTACTTGTTCTCTGGGGGCAACGCCTATGCGGTATATAGCATATCTTGCGGAATTTCGTATCATTTCAGAAGGATCATTAATTTTAACTATCAGCCTGGGCATTGCCCAACCGGAAGCATGCCCGAAGTAACCAAGCCGCCTTATAGCTTCGTCACGCACAAAAATATTTTCATCATCTAAACGTTGCATAATATAACCTATAGATTCGTACGAACGTAAAACATACAGGGCTTCTATCGCGCGTCTTCTTACGCCCCAGTTTACGTCTTCTAAAAGTTCCTTTACTTTATACGCCATAAAAGAAGCACCCGAACCTATACGCATTATCGCGTCTAAACGGTCCATTTTTTCGTACCGGCTGGCTTGCTCTATGTCGTGCATAAAAGCATGTATTACATGTTCTCTGTTTCTTGGCATGTACCTTATAGTGCTAAAAACCAATTCGCGCACATCGGGGTTTGTGTGCGATATCAAGGTAACCATTATATCTGTAGCATATTGCGGGTCTATGCCTATAGACTGTGTGTAGTGGTGCATTGCATTGTCAAAATAGCCTCTGGCAAGGTAAACGTCGCCAACGCCCCTGTGGGCTTCAGCTAAGTTGCGGCCGTCTCTTATAATTTCGTGATAAAGACTTATTGCCCTGTCTAGCTGACCTTCTTGAAAATATCTTCTGGCATCGCTCATTCTGGTATCTCTGCCGCAAGCCGAAATGCCCAAAACTAAAAAAACTGCCAGTACTACAAATTTTGCTTTTTTAAACACAGTTTTGCACCCCTGTTTATTAAATCTTATTTTGAGTATTATATTATATTTTAACCTGTATTTTACAAATATTTTTTATTTTTCTAAAGCGTATTTAATTTCTCTGTAAGTTTCAAATTGCATAAGATACTGCTTGTCCTGCGGATTATGGCGTAAAGCATTTTCCATATAGTACACGGCAAGGGCGGGGTTATTGTCGTTAATTGCAATATTAGCCAGTATAGCCCAGCCTTGATGTCTTGTGGGGTTTCTTTCCAATGCCCTTATCAAATGCTCGCGCGATTTATCAAAATTTCCCCATGCCCAATATATAAAACCGATAAAAAAGTTTAAATCGCTGTTATGAGGCTCAAGTTCTACACCCCTTTTAAAAAAATGATGAGCCATTTCAAAACCGTTTTCGCTTAAAGACACTTCTCCCGCGATATAGAGTGCTGCGGCGAGACTCGGGCTTTGCAAAATAACGCTTGAAGCAAATAGTTGTTCATTTTTAAATTTTTGCGCATTAAGGCCGGCAATGCACATGTAAAAAACTAAAAACACCGCCCAAAGACATAAAAAAAATTTTTTAGAAAAATTAAATGTTAGCGCGCCCATTATCATTGCGATACCCGCAAATACCACATACATTCTATGCTCTAAAACATAGGGCGTTTTTTGAAAAATAGGGGGTGCAATAAACAAAAAAATCCACAACGCGCCCAAAGCAAGCAGTTTTTTATTTTTTATTTTTGCAAACGGAATAAGGCAGGCAAGGCACACAAAAATAAATACGCCGAAATAAATACTAAACGGCTCAAAGTATGTTACTCCCGAATTATTAACAGGTATAATAAGTTTACCTAAATACTGAAAAAACGCCGGCACAATTTTAGATATGCCCTCTGTTATCATTTGGGCTTTATCGGAAAGTTCAACGCTTCCGGCAAACATAGAGCGGCACAAAAACCATACAAAAACAGACGCGTATAAAAACACAACGGGAAGCGCAAATTTTTTACGCAAAACATTTTTTACTTTAAATTCATTAAACCCAAAAAGTAAAATATAAGCGGGAAATATTATAACCATTCCAATAGCGCTTTCTTTGGTAAACATACTTGCAGCAGCTAGCAACGTAAATAAAACCAAGTGTAAGTTTTTTTGCGTTTTAACATATTTTACAAGCATTAAAAAAGCGCTAAACACAAAAACCCCAAGCATACTGTCATTACGCCCAGGAACCCAAGAAACAGACGAGGTAAGTATGGGGTGTGCGGCAAAAATGCTTGCAAAACAAAAAGCAAATTTTTTACTTCCGCCCAGTTCCTTAAGCAAAACGTAAAGTATCGCTGTGCCCGCAAAATGCAAAACCAAGTTTGTAAAGTGATACATTACAAACGAGCCTCTGCCTATAACGGTATCAATAATAAAACTTATTGTTAACAGCGGCCTATAGTACAACCCGTAAATGTTTTCTCTGAAAGCTTCGAAAATATTTAAGGGATTTCTTAAAAATTCTTGCCGTGCAGATATCAAGTACCAGTCATCAAGCGAGGTAAAACCAAAGAAAAGCGTTTGCGCGTAAACGGCAAAAATTATAACAAAAAACCAAACATACGGCATATAACCGCGCGTAAAAACATGTTCAAAGTTTGGCGGCGAAATTGACGGGTTTGAAGTATCAGGCATTTTACTATCCTTGGAAATAGTTGATTTCAAGCGAGTCCACGCCCTTGCGGTAAAGATTTGTAAATAAATATTTTGAAACCGCTTTCGTTGTTAAAACATCTGCCATGGCGCGGTGGGCAATGCCCGCCTCATGCCCTATGGCATTTGCGATAGCGCCCAAAGCATTAGATTCAAAACTAAAGTACTGCCTTGCTATTTTTAAAGTGTCTAAGTAGGGAATGTTGCCGCATTCAAACCCCGCGCCTTTAAGTTCAGCGCTGACAAAGCTTAAATCAAAAGAAGCATTATGGCAAATAACCGTGGAGCTTCCTATAAAATTAAAAATGTCGTTTGAGATGTCTTTAAAGGCAGGCGCGGTTTTAAGCATACAGTCAGATATTGCGTGAACTTTAAAACATTCTTCCGGCATTGGCATAAGAGGGTTTACAAGCGTTTCAAAAGTTTCCTCAAAACCGCCCGAAACTTTAACCATTGCTATTTCGCAAATTTTTGCGCCAAGGGAACTTCTAAGCCCGGTGGTTTCTATATCTAGAAAAACCAAATTATCGGGTTGTAAAACGTTTAATGTGCGCGGCGGGGTTTGAAAATTCACGCCTTACTCCGCAAGAATTTATTATTGTTTTTTTATAAGTTTTAAAGATTTTGTTTTTAGGGCAACAGCAATGCGTTTAATTGCAGCTTCATGTTTATCAAGAAGGTCTGTTGTAAAAATCGCCACCACAACGCCTATTATAGCGCCTACAATTACGTCAGACAAAAAGTGTACGCCCACATAAATGCGCGCAAAACCGGCAAATGCCGCGTAAATAAAAAGCGGCCACGTAAATTTAGGAATTCTTTTTGCCATATAAGCGGCGGCAGAAAATGCTACCTGTGTGTGCCCCGAAGGAAAACTCCGCCAGCGCGACCTTTCATAAAAAAAGCTGACATAATCTTGCCCGAAAAATTGTATCGGGCGGGGACGTGCAAAAATGTCTTTAAGTATATGTATTACTGTGCCACCCGCAAGGCAAACTATAACCATAAACCAAACATCTGTCCAGAAAGTTTTACGCCTGTATACCCATAATAACCTTGCGCTTATAATAGCCATAAGTATAAACACTATGTTTATATTATGGTAGTCACACCAAGATATGGGCACCATTATAAAATTTAAAAATCTGTTATTTATAGTTTGGTTTAAAAACCTGAAGGCGGCGTGGTCGTATTTAAGAAGCGCTTGCAACGGCGTAAGCGGCGCGCCCCAATCTCTAACATACTGCTCGGGCATAGCGCTTAAATTAAAGTTTTCAGCCTTTATAAACCAAAATTTGCGTATAAGCCTGCCATTACGATATATCGGTAGTTCTATAACTTCGGAAAAAGAATCAAACGGAAAAATTTCGGGGTTAGAATGCCTGAAAACGTCGTTCATAACAAAAATTGCGTTTTTCCCGTCAAGGTGCGTTAAATCGCGCTGCCAAAAATCAAAAGCGGTAATGCGCCTGTCAAATACATATACCCGCGTGGGGGCTGAATAAAAATAAAGCTGCCCGCCAAGCAAACTTCTGTGCGTAAAAACAAACGGCGCTTGACCTTCTGCGGTATTTTCCTGTACCAGCACTTCAATTTTGGCGGCAACTTCACGCCAGCCGTGAAGCTCGTTTGTTAAGTCTATACGCTCGGCATAGCTTATGCCGTGACGCGTTTCTTGCCTGAGTTCAGCGGGCAAAAATATTTCTATAGGTATAATTTTATACATAGCTTGCAATGGTACAAGCACATTCATAAGTATGGCAAGTCCGGAAGCTATATAAATATAACGCCTAAACCAGTTTACATTCCAGTACTTTAATATTATATGCGTAACATAAGGCGTTAATACCAAATAGCCCATTGCAGGCCAATGGGGAAGTATTTCGTTAAAAGTGGCAATAGCATTAAATAATAAAAGCACGGGAAGTCCGAAACATGCTATAGCAAGCGCCGACTTATCGCGCTTAAAAAAAGCGTCTTTAAAGCACATATACGCGCACGCGGCAAAAACTAAAAAAAGCAAAGGCGAAACATAACCGGCTTGAGCCCCTATAGACTGCCCGAATAAAGTAAAAGAAAACCTTGGCAGCCCCGCGCTTGCCCCGCGGCCTAACTGAAACGCAAATGACGCCCAGTTATTTTGCATATTCCAAATTATAACCGGCATAAAGCATATAAAAGCTATTAATGCGGCGAAATAAGGTTCTTTACGTTTAAGCCAGTTTACGCTGTTGCCAGCGGCAAATTTTTTGTAAAAAAGCAAAAATATAAATATCCCC
Source organism: Candidatus Proendomicrobium guianensium (assembly GCA_009785775.1). GTDB lineage: Bacteria > Elusimicrobiota > Endomicrobiia > Endomicrobiales > Endomicrobiaceae > Proendomicrobium > Proendomicrobium guianensium. The sequence goes on along the minus strand of WQVR01000018.1, from coordinate 3,857 downwards.
GCCGGAAGCATTACGGCATTATATTTTGCAAGCAGCCCAAGCCCAACCGCCAGCCCAAGCGCATACCACAAATTTTTGCTTTGAGTTTCTAAAATTTTTAAAAACAGGTAAAAGGTAAGTATCCAAAAAAACGCTAACGGGCTGTCTGGTATAGAAATTACCGCGCCCAAAAACGAAAAAACCGGCAAAACGTTTATCATTACTACAGACCAAAACGCCGTGCGCTCATCATAAAGTTTTTGAACGCACTTATAAAAAAGCCAAGACGTAGCCACAAAAAACAATACCGCCGGCAACCTTACAGAAAATTCGCTTGTGCCGAACACATCTACAAAAAGCCTTATAATGTAGCCTATTAACGGCGGGTGGTCAAAATAAGATAGGCTTAAATATTGGCTATACAGCCAGTAATGCGCCTCATCTACAGTTATGCCAATGCGGCCTATTACAGAAAGCCTAAGCAAAGTTGTGGCGGAAGTTAATATCCAAAATAAGCGTTTGTAATGCGTCATCGTGAAGATACCTTTAGTTTTAATACTTTAAATAAATATTTTATAAGCGTTAAGGGACCAAGCTTAGAGGTACCCGATATTCGCGGCAAAAAATCTATGGGAACTTCCGTTATTTTAAAAGAATATTTTTTTAAATAGTACAAAACTTCACTTACTATAAACGGGTCGGGGGCTTTTAAGCGGGGCGCCACGGTTTCTAAAACTTCGCGCCTGAACATGCGAAAACCGCTTGTAGGGTCTAAAACTTTCACGCCAAGTATTATCATTAAATAACGCCGCGCAAAAAGGCTTACAACCTGACGGATAATGCCGCGCTTTTCGTCGCTTCCGCCGCGCGCGTAGCGCGAACCTACAACAACATCCGCGGTTTCAATTGCTTTTCTAAAGTCAGGAATATATTTAGGGCTGTGCGAGCCGTCGCCGTCCATCTCTACAATAAACTTCGCGCCCATTTCAAGCGCTTTTTTAAAGCCGTCTGTTCCGGCATATCCACGCCCGCGCATTGTTTCGCGCTTTAGCAAATGTATTTTGGGGTTTGTTTTGGAAAGTTCTTCTACAATTTTGTAAGTGCCGTCGGGTGAGGTGTCGTCTACTACAAGCGCTTCAATACTCTCAAGCCCGCAATTTAAAACTTCGTCTATTACCTGTTTAATATTGGTTGCTTCATTATAAGTGCAAATTACGGCAAGAGTATCCATAGGTATACCTTATAAGTATTTTTTTACGGCTTCTATAACTTCAAGGCTTGTAATTTCATGCATACAGGTGGGTTTTACAAAGCAGTCGCTTTTATAACAGCACGCGCAAGGCTTAGGAGAAACTATTTTTGTACCGCGCCCGTAAAGCTCTATTTCAGCGGCTGACGTAGGGCCAAAAATTGCCACCACGTTTTTTTTAAGACCGAGTGCTGCGTGCATTGCCATGGTGTCGCCCGACAATACCACGCTGCAAAGATTAAGCATGGCAAAAAAGTCAGCCACGGAATTATCTGTTCCCGTAGAATAAACGCCCTCTATGCCTGCATTTAATATTTCGTCTATACTTTCTTTGTCTTCAGCACCGCCAAGCAAAAGTATTTTGTGTCCGCTGGCCGCAAAAAATTTTGCCGTTTCTATAAAGCCGGAAGTAAGCCATTTTTTACGCACCCAGCGCTTTCCCGCGCCGGGGTTAATGCCTATTATTTTTGCGCCGTTTAAATCTATATTATTTTCTTTGGCAAAATTTTGGGCTTTTAAAACAGATGTTTCTGCCAAAGGCGCTATTATTTCGTAACTGTCTTTTAAAAGTCCCGTTATTTTTGACATCCAATATTGATAAGTGTGAGTATTGGCTTTTTTTATGTCGTCATAAGCGCTCATGGAAAGCCACTGAGACGCCCAACTATTAGAAGAAATTATATTGCGTTTAGAATCCAGATAGTAGCCCGCTTTTTGTTCGGCCATTGCAAGCGTGGCAAGCGCAAGGCTTTCGGGGGATAAGTCTAAATTTATAACCAAATCAAAATAATTTGTTACAAGATACTGGCAGGTTTTTGCGTCAAAGTTTATTATGCTGTCTATATATTTATTGCCAACCAGCACCGCAGTATTTTGAGGCGCGCAAATCCAATGGATTTTAGATTTTGGGTAAAGTTCTTTAAGCCCTTCAAGCAAAAATGTGGTTCTAAGCACATCTCCCATAGCGCCAAGCTTTACTATAAGTATGTTAAAAGTTATGCCGGTGCCTGAAATATCCCTGTACTTTATGCAGCTATCGCAACTTTGACCGCTGTGTTTTTGAAGCGGGCAAGGGCGATCCAGAGGAAAAAATTCACAGCTTGTTTTAACTTTACGTTTTTGTTGGTTATCCATAAGGTTTATAAAAAAGCTCCCAAGAGCCGTTGTGCGCCTTGAGAGCTTTTAAATTTATATTTTATTATACCGAAGCTTTGCCGATAAAGCCTGAATACGCCACCGCCATAAACAAAATTCCGAATGGCGCTGTAAAAATTGTGCCTATTAAGGTTATGCTGCCTGCAAAGTTTATAAGGAAAAACATTACTATCACTAAAAGAACTTTCCATCTGTTATCCAGTGAAAGTTTTAGCGAATTTTTTAAAATTTCAGTTACGGTTAAACTTTCATTGTCTGTAACCATATAAACGGGAAATGCAAACAAAACCGCAAATGCAATAACGGCAGGCACAAACAAAATCATAATCATAGCGGCAAGCGCTGGCATAACTTCCGCCATTAAAATACCGGGAACTATAAACGCCATAGATAACACCATACCCGCTGCCATTAAAATTGCCATTACTCCGATAAACTTTAAAAACTTGTTGATATCTGCCCTAAAGTAAGAAAAGTCCACCGCATTTCCCTTAACAGCCGAAACGCAAGCCTTTACAAGCGTATAGAAAACGTAAATACCGCACAACAAAACCAACAATGCCAAAATCGGCGCCTGAAACGCGTAAGATATTACGCCCACAATAAAATAAATTACACCAACCGTTAGAAAAAACGCCACGTTTTTCTTAAAAACTTCCCAAGCTTGTTTAAAGATGTTTCCTAGTTCCATTTATACTCTCCCGATTGACTTAATAACTAATAACTCCCAGATTTTAACATATTAGAAACAAAAATTGCAAACGCTTATACTGGTAGCAGGTTTGACTAAACACATTTAAAAAATGTATACTAGTTGAACTTAAAAAGTCAGGCAATTTCACTGGGGGAGTACATGGCAAAACTTAAAACCGGCCGCCACACTTCGGCTCTTAAAGAAGTAAGAAAAACCAAAACACGCACAGCGCGTAACAGCGCGCAAAAAAGCAAAATACGCACATTGGCAAAAAAGCTTGAAGCCGCTATAAAAGCGGCAGACGCAGCGCTTGCCCAAAATCTTTTGAAAGGCGTTTTTTCGGCGTGGGACAAAGCCGCTAAGAAAAACGTTATTCACAAAAAAGCCGCTTCAAACAAAAAAGCAAAACTTGCCAAAAAAGTTTCTTCTTTAAGCGCAAAGAAATAATAATAATCTTTCCAAGGCAGACGCCGCATCAAGCGAACCAGTTTTGATTGCGGCGTCTGCTTTTAAAACTTCTTTTAAACTTTTCTTTAAATGCTTTAAGCTGTAATTTTCAAGCCCCGCAAAAAATGCGCCGGCAAAATAGCTGTGTATTCTAAGGCGTTCGGCGGCGTCATTTTTTGTATAATCTTTTTCTTCCAGTAAACTTTTAGCGGCAAGCATTCTGCGTGTTGCCGAAGCTATTGTTGAAAGTATAAGCACCGGCTCTTCACCAAGCGCAAGCAAACTTTCCATTACTTTAAAACTTTTTGTAAGATTTTTTGATTCTATTTGGCT
>WQVR01000017.1 GCA_009785775.1 Candidatus Proendomicrobium guianensium | reverse complement strand
CGACGCGCAGCCTAAATACTTAAACAGCCCTGAAACTTTGGTGTACTTAAAATCTGCAAACCTTTACGGGCTTTACCAAACTTTAGGCGAACTGCGTAAAGAACGTAAAATGATTATTTTAGAAGGCTATATGGACGTTATAGTAACCCAACAACACGGAGTTTCCGGCGCTGTCGCTACGCTTGGCACAGCATTTACGCCAACACATGCAAAACTTGTGGGGCGTTATTCAGACAATACTACTTTATTGTTTGACTCAGACAATGCAGGGCGTGCCGCCACCCAAAGAGCCTTAGAAGTTTTAACTGAAAATGACATTACCGCTACCGTATCGGCGCTACCTGAAAAAACAGACGCCGACGAATTTTTATCTGCCAATGGGCGCGAGCAATTTTTGAACATTTTAAAAACCTCTTCCATAAGCCCTATAGATTTTATGATTTCCCGCGCCGCGTCTGCAACAAATATCTCAAGCCCCCAAGGCAAAGCAAAAGTGGTAAGTGAAGTTTTAGTGTTTATAACAAAATGCAAAAACGATATTGTGCAACGGGAATGGGTAAAAACCCTGTCGCAAAAAATAAATGTTTCAGAAGATGCCGTATGGCAGGAATTTCAAAAAGCTAAAAAATTTAATGTTTCAGCTAAAACCACACATGAAAATTTAGAAAAAACGCTTACAAAGCCCGCTTCTTTAAGCTTGGAAGAAACTTTACTTTCTTTTCTTATAAACGAAAAGCCTTTTCTTGCTGAAACGCCCGAACACACCTTTACAGATGCACGCTGCAAACTTGTTTACGGATACTTGCTCGACGGTGTAAACGAGGCTGAAATACTAAATAAGCTTGGGCGCGAAGACCAAATTTGGTTTTCCTCCTTGACATTACAGCCAATTCAGTATAGAATAGTTAGCGATGTCTTTAATTCATTAATTAAAGATTTGGGTATTTTGCGTTTAAAAAACAGGCTAAAAACACTAGAGAATGATATAAAAAATATGCATTCCGGCAAGTCGCCGCAAGACCCTTCCAAAGTTGAAGAATATAACAAATTAATAAAACTACTAAAAGGTTCAGGTAAATAAATAATGGCTAAGAAAGACCTTTTTAAAGACTTAATAGATACAGGTAAAGAGCAGGGTTATTTAACTTACGACGACATTAACAAAAGCGTGCCTGCCCAAAACGCGTCTGCCGAAAAAATAGACAGCTTTTTTGTGCGCCTTGAAGAAATAGGCGTGCGCGTAGTTGAAACCGCCAAAGACGGCAAAAAACTTGCCCCCCAAACCGCCTCTACCGAAGTGGTAGAAGCGGCAAAAGAAACATCTTCCGACGAAGATATTAACCCCGTAAGAATGTATTTAAGCGAAATGGCAAAAGTCCCCCTGCTTGAACGCGCTATAGAAGTAGAACTTGCAAAAAACGTGCGCGAAAACGAAAAAAAACTAAAACTTATAGTGCTTGAATCCCCCCTGATTTTAAAAGAAATTAAAAACTGGGAAACGCTTATAGAGCAAGAAGAGATGACGCCTAAAGAACTTATGCCCCGCGGGCGTAAATCTCAGGCGCAACTTCGCGGCATGGGCAAAAAAATAAAAACAGCCGTACAAAAAATTAACCAAATAGAAAAAAGTTTAAAGCCGCTTGAAGCTAAACTCAAACTTAAATCTCTAAGCGTTAAAGAACGCGCCAATGTAAGCGCTAAAATTACCACACAACGCGCGGCTCTGGTAAGCTTAATTATGGGGCTTAACCTAAACCAAGATAAAATCAAACGCCTTATAAACCGTATTAAAACCAGCGCGCAAAAACTTAACGAGCTTAACGACGAACTTAAGCGTTTTGAACGCAAATACCGCTTAGCGCCGGCAAAATTTAAAGCCGTTTATAAACAACTTCTAAACAAAAAAGTTAAACCCGCCGAATTTAAAAAATTCACAGGGATTTCTGCTGCCGAAGCTGAAACAATAAATGAGCATTTAGAAAACATGCTTGCAAAAATTAACAACTTAAAAGCCGGGCTTGTAATTACGCCCGAAGCATTAATAGATACCGACAGAAAAATCAGAGAACTTGAAGAAGTTATCCACCGTGATAAAATGAAACTTATAGAAGCTAACTTCAGGCTTGTGGTTTCTATAGCGAAAAAACATGTTGGCATAAGCAATTTGGAATTATCCGACCTTATACAAGAAGGAAACCTGGGGCTTTCAAAAGCCGTAGAAAAATTTGAATGGAAACGCGGCTTTAAGTTTTCGACATACGCAACATGGTGGATACGCCAAAGCATAAACCGCGCCATTGCAGACCAAGCGCGCACAATACGCATACCCGTACATATGAAAGAGCTTATATCAAAGCTTACCAAAGTTAAAAAGAAGTTTCAGCAAGACGTGGGCAAAGAGCCTACCGTGGAAGAATGTTCAAAAGCGCTTAGGCTTTCAACAGACCGCGTGCGCCGCATATTAAAAATGATGCAAGAGCCCGTATCCCTTGCTACCCCCGTGGGTGAAGAAGAAGACAGCCGCCTTGAAGATTTTATAGAAGATCAAAACAGCCCCTCACCGGTGGCTAAAACACAACAATACAGGTTACAACTTGAACTTCAAAAGGTGCTTAACACCCTTACCCCGCGTGAAGCCGAAATTATTTCGCTACGCTACGGCATAGGCGTGGGTTATCCTTCAACCCTTGAGGAAGTGGGCAAAAAATTCGGCGTTACGCGTGAACGCGTAAGGCAAATTGAAGCAAAAGCCATACGCAAACTGCGCCACCCTACACGCAGCAAATCTTTAAAAGAATACATAGACTAGGCACCTAGTACCTTTTTATAAAAAAAGCCGCCGCTTAGGTTTAATCTAAGCGGCGGCTTTTTTTGAAAAACAGTTTACAAACTTAAACTTGCTCCTGAAATTTTTTAAAACATTCCAAAACAAATTCGGGGTTATAATCAAAACGCTTGCCGGCGTTTAATGTGTAATCGTCTAGGCTTGCTTCAAAAACTCTGCTTTTTGGAAGCATGGCATACTCGGCATTGCCTATGACAAAAACATTGGGAAACCATACAGATTCTATGCACTTGTCGTAATTGTTTTGCAATAATAAGTTTTGTATTTTAAGCCCTGAAGATATGGCAACAAAGCAAGAGTTTATCCCCGCGCAATAAACTTTATACTTTTTGTTTAACTCAGCCAGCAGTTTTATGCTTTCGTTAATGGTTACTTTTTTAATGTCTAAATTGATAATATGGTCTGCTTCGGCAAGGTTTAAATCAAGGTTTATAACCAAATAACCTTCGTTTGCAAAGCCCTCTATAAGTTCAACAGCTTTATCATGATTATATATATAGTTTGACGAACGCGCCGCAAGCTGCAACCATATAATGCCTTTTTTGCTTTGCATTTTTTTATCTATACCGACTATAATACCTGACACCTGAGGCGTTACGGGATAATCAGTATATACTTTGGGAATCGGGGTAAAATTAGGTTTACTAAGCCCGAAAGTTTGGCATAAAGTTTCATGGCGTGACTTTATATGCTGACCAAAACCGTAAACAACAGGAAGTAACAAAGTATCTTCTTTTATTTTTTTGTAGCAGTCAGAAAAGTCATAGTTTTTTCTGGTAGGGCGTCCGTCAAAATAATAAATATTTTCAAAGTTAGGGTTAACTTTAAGGCATTCTGCCACAAGCGGAGAATTATTACCGTCTATATTTTTAGAGACATACGCGTCAAAAGCAATATGCGGGTAACGCTTTTTTAAAACTTCTATAAAGTTTGTCGCAAGAAAGTAATCTCCTATACCCATAAAAAACACTAGCCCCATGCGCTTAAAATTTTTTCCTGAGCTTAACGCCGCATCGATATTAAAACTATTAATATACACATCTTTAGGTATTTTAAAGTTTTTTATTTCTTGCGCATAATTTCCGGTTATATCTACGCCTTCATTTAAAATTTTTACCCACGCGCCTTCAACCGCATTAGCTGATTTTTTAACCTCTCTGCTTAGAACAAACGCAACTAAATTCCACCAAACAAGCCTTAACGCCGCTTTTTTAGGATGTTTCGCATATTTATGTTTGTATCTTAGCACTATATCTTCAAGTTTTCTAAAGTAACCTGTCATCGGGTTTAATCTCCTGCCGATTTACAACTGAAAATTTAATTAAATTCAAGCACCGCAACAGTTTCAATATGGTAAGTCTGCGGGAACATATCTACCGGCTTTACAGACTTTACCGCGTAGCGTGATATGCCCATAAACATCTGCAAGTCTCTTGCCAAAGTTGACGGATTGCATGAAACATAAATTATTTTTTTGGGGTTTAGCTTTATTATGGAATCTATAATTTTAGGCGTCACGCCGCTTCGCGGCGGGTCTATAACTATGTAATCTATTGAAACAGAATTGTTTAAAAGCCATTTTTCAACAGTGTCTGCATAAAATTCTATATTTTCTACGCCGTTTAGGGCGGCATTTGTTCTGGCGTCTTCTACGGCATGGGGCAAATGCTCTACAGATATAATTTTTTTAACATAGTTGCTAAGCATTATGCCTATTGTGCCGGTGCCAGCGTATAAGTCCATTACAACAGCTTCCTTATTGTTTAAGTTTAATGCGTTAAGTACCTCTTGATAAAGCAGTTGCGTTGTTTTTGAGTTTGTTTGAAAAAACGAAAACGGGGATACTTTGAAAAAATATTCTTTATTATTAACCATAAGTTTTTCTGTTATATATTCCCTGCCATGCAAAAGTGTAAGCGTGTCAGATATTACGGCGTCTGATTTTTTGGAGTTTTGTGTCCAGTAAATGCTTGTGCACAAAGGTTTTAAACTTTCAACCAAAGGTTTAAAAATATCTCCAGTATCCTGCCCCTCAGTAACAGCGTTGGTAACAATATTTACCATAAGTTCATTATTATTTTGGGCTTTTCTTAACACTAAGTGGCGCATAAAACCTAAATGCGTTTTTTTATTGTAAGCGCTAAACCCTTTGTCGCAAACAAATTGTTTTATAATGTCTATCACAGGCAAAAAATCTTTATCCAGTATATAACACGGAGGAACGGAAGAATACCGGTAAAAACTTCCCTTGCGGTGCAAGCCTAAGTCTATTTTACCGTCATGCGTGGTAAAAAAACTAAACTCCATTTTATTGCGATAGTACAAACTTTCTACGCTTGGAATAACACTTTCAACACTTAGCGGCAAAAAATTTAAAAGTTCGCTAACGTATAAATGTTTATGGTACAACTGATCTTGATAGCTTAAGTATTGAAAACTGCACCCGCCGCAAACGCCAAATGCCTTACACACGGGAGCAACCCTTTTGTCCGAGGGGCTAATAACTTTAATTACATCTCCCTCGCGAAAAGTTTTTTTGTTTTTATATACGGCTATTTCCGCTGTTTCACCGGGAATTAAGCCTTCGGTAAAAAGGGCAACGCCGTCGGAACACCTTGCAAGGGTTCTGCCGGGAAAAACTATTTTTTCGGCAACAGCCGTAATTACTTTAGGAATTTTCATAAAGGCGCCGCTACAGGTTAGAACTGCTTAGCTTTTATAAGGCGATACCCCGTTAACTTAGGTTTACGCTTAGCACTGCTAAGTCTTCCACAAGCTGTTTGGCTTTGTTTTGTAAGTCTGAAGATACACCGCTAAGCTCGGGAGTTTGCGGGGTTTTAGAGGCTATATAGTTTACTTTATCGGCAATGTAGGAAGCTTTTTCCGTAAAATGCTTTAAAGAAAATGCCTTTTTAAGGGCGTCAAGTTGCGTGTTCACTTTTACAAGCGCATCATAAGCTTGTTGCATTTCCGATATTTTAAGTTCAAGCTTTTCATAAAGCCTTACGTTTGCTATTGCTTGGGCTATTTGAGAAACAAATATTGAAAGGTTATCTAAGTCTGTTTGCGCAAAAGTAGAACTTTCTACGTTTTTTGATAGTAGCAGAAAACCCAAAACATTGCCGTTAAGCATTATAGGATAGGTTAAAAAAGATTTTATGCCCGTGTTTTCAAAAAACGCGCCTTCTAAAAAATCTGACCCCGACGAGGCGTTTGTTATTAAGGGTTCATTTTTTAATTTGGGGTTGGCAATGGCGCGTTCTACAAATTTTTCCATAAACGAAGTAAATATTTTTTTACGTCCGGAGTTTAATTCAAATGAGGCAGATTCCAAAGAAAATTGCTCTGAAGCGTCTGACAAAAATATCGCCACGTCATCTGCCAGAGTATTTTTTTTGATAAGCTTTGTCATTATGGGTAAAAGTTCTTCAAGCTTTGTGTTTGAAAATATGGCATTAGAACTTTCATAAAGCGCTACAAGGGTTTTGAGCTCGCTTTTTTCAAAAGCGCGCTCAACTAAAAGCGTAACTTCGTCTATATTAAAAGGTTTTTGCACAAAATCATAGGCGCCGGCTTTCATAACTTCTAAAGCATTTTCTATTGTGGCATATCCGGTAACAATTATCACTTCCGTTGAAGGGTGTACGGCTTTAACCTTTTTTAAAAGTTCAAGCCCTGAAAGCTTGGGCATTTTCATATCGCTTATTATAATGTCAAACCTTTCGCTTTCTATACGGTTTGCCGCCTCTTCGCCGTTTACGGCACTGGAAGCATTATATCCAAGGGAAGAAAACTCAGATACTAAAAGTTCCCTTATGCCTTCTTCGTCATCTACCACAAGTATTTTGCCTTGTTTCATTAAAACCTCTTTAAACCGTCTATGAACCGCCTTTCGATTGTATAAAATTTACATGTTAAAATCAATAAAATTGTAATTGCCATTTTTTTACAAAATTTGCTACAATAACGAAATTATGTTTTTAAGATAAGCATTTTTAATTATGTATGGTAAAGGAGCATAAGTATGGCAAAAAAGCAAATTAAAAAAGTGTTGGTCGCAAACCGCGGGGAAATCGCAATCCGTATATTTCGTGCTTGCTATGACATGAACTTAAGCACTGTGGCAATATATTCTAAAGAAGATAAACTAAGTTTATTCCGTACTAAAGCTGACGAAGCCTACCTTGTAGGCGAAAACAGAAGCCCCCTTGGCGCTTACCTAGACATTCCCCAAATAATCAACCTTGCAAAACGCAAAGGTGTAGACGCTATACACCCTGGCTACGGGTTTTTGTCTGAAAACGCGAACTTCGCAAAAGCCTGCGAAGAAGCGGGAATAGTTTTTATAGGCCCGTCATCAAGCATACTTGCAAACATGGGCGACAAAATTGCCGCAAAAAAAATAGCTAAAGAAGCCGGCGTACCCATAATAGAAGGCACCACAGAACCTTTAGCCGGGCTCGACGAAGCTAAAAAAATTGCCGAAAAATTAGGCTACCCCGTTATGTTAAAAGCGGCGGCCGGCGGCGGCGGCAAAGGTATGCGCCTTGTTTATAAGCCCGAAGAAATGGAAAGCCTGTTTAATATGGCGCAAGGCGAAGCTTTAAAGGCCTTTGGCAGCTCCGACGTGTTTATGGAAAAATTTATTGAAGAGCCTAAACACATTGAAATACAAGTACTTGGCGACACGCACGGAAATATCGTACATCTTTATGAGCGCGATTGCTCTATCCAACGCCGCTACCAAAAAGTTGTTGAAATTGCCCCCGCCTATACCCTTTCTGACGAAAAGCGCGCCGAACTTCACGCAGACTCTTTAAAACTTGCAAGAGCTGTCAACTATGTAAACGCAGGCACTATAGAGTTTCTTGTAGACAAGCACGGCAAACATTACTTTATTGAAATGAACCCGCGCGTGCAGGTAGAACACACCATTACAGAAATGGTAACGGGCTACGATATTGTGCGTTCGCAAATTGCGGTTGCCCAAGGCCATAAACTTTCAGACCCTATTATCGGTATTAAATCTCAAGAAGAAATTAAAGTTTCGGGCTATGCAATTCAGGCGCGCATAACCACAGAAGACCCTGCCAACAACTTCGCCCCAGACACAGGCCAAATTACCACATATCGCTCCGGCGGCGGCTTCGGCGTGCGCTTTGACGCGGGCAATGCTTTTACAGGCGCAATAATCACCCCGTTTTACGACAGCTTGCTTGTAAAAATTACAACCTTAGACCGCACATTTGAGGGCGCTACCCGCAAGTTGCTTCGCTCTATCAACGAAGTGCGCGTGCGCGGCGTTAAAACAAATATTCCGTTTGTAGACAATATCTTAACGCACCCCACATTTATCGCGGGTAAGTGCCACACAAAATTTATCGACGAAACGCCTGAACTATTCCAAATAAAAGACTCAAAAGACCGCGCAACAAAAATTTTAAGCTATATAGCCGAAACTACGCTGGCTAACCCCAAAAGCGACGATAAACCCGCTTATGATGTACCGCGCGTACCCGAGTATGACGCAAAAAGCATACCTGACGGCTTAAAACAGGTACTTGATAAAGAGGGTCCTGAAAAATTTGCAAAATGGATACTTAACCAGAAGAAATTGCTTGTTACTGAAACCAGCATGCGCGACGCGCACCAATGTTTACTTGCAACGCGTATGCGCTCAAGAGATATGGTTTCTATCGCAAATGCAACTGCGCATGTTCTTAAAGACTGCCTTTCCCTTGAAATGTGGGGCGGCGCGACATTTGACACAACTTACCGCTTCTTAACAGAAAGCCCTTGGGAAAGATTAGACGAATTAAGACGCAGAATTCCTAATATCCCTTTCCAAATGCTTTTCCGCGGCGCAAATGCGGTAGGTTATAGCAGTTATGCTGATAACCTTGTTAAAGCGTTTATTAAAGAAGCCGCATCAAGCGGGATAGATATTTTCCGTATTTTTGACTCTTTAAACTGGCTGCCTAATATGGAACTTGCCATTGAAGAAACCTTGAAAGCCGGAAAGGTTGTAGAGGGTACTGTTTGCTATACAGGCAACATACTAGATACCAACCGCGATAAATACAATCTTAAATATTATGTAGACTTCGCTAAAGATCTTGAAAAACGCGGCGTGCACATATTAGGGCTTAAAGATATGTCCGGCGTGCTTCGCCCTTATGCGGCAAAAAAGCTTATCCGCGCTTTAAAAGATAATGTAAGCATTCCTATACATTTACATTCGCACGATACAAGCGGGAATCAAATAGCGGCTTACTTAATGGCGGCGGAAGAAGGCGTAGACATTGTAGACGCTGCAATATCATCTATGAGCTCTCTTACAAGCCAACCATCATTAAATTCGCTTGTAGCAGCGTTAGAAGGCGTAGAGCGCGACACAGGGCTTAACCGCGCGGAACTTCAAAAACTGACAAACTACTGGGCAGACGTGCGCCCCTACTACAGCCAGTTTGAAGGCGACATTACCACCCCTGCGGCAGAAATTTACGAACTTGAAATTCCCGGCGGGCAATACACCAACCTAAAATCTCAAGTTATAGATATGGGGCTGCGTGACCGTTTCGACGAAGTTAAAGCTAAGTATGTTGAAGCAAACGAAGTTTTGGGCGATATTGTAAAGGTTACCCCCTCTTCCAAAATGGTTGGCGACTTGGCGATTTTCATGGTTCAAAACGATTTAACCGCCAAAAATATTATAGAGCGCGGCGCAGAACTTGCTTTCCCTAACTCCGTAGTAGAATACTTTAAAGGGCTTATGGGTCAACCCACTTACGGTTTCCCTAAAGACCTGCAAAAAGTTGTTTTAAAAGGCGAAAAACCTATTACAGGGCTTCCCGGCGCAAGCTTACCTCCTGTAGATTTTAATGCCGTAATAGAAAATTTAAAGCAATTTACCCCCGAGCCCACCATGCGCGACGCTATTAGCTGGGTACTTTACCCGAAAGTAGTGGAAGGCTTTTTCAAACGTATGGACTCATACGGGGATTTAAGCCGTATGGCAAGCCATGTATTCTTTATGGGTATGGCTAAAGGCGAACTTACCGAAGTTGCCATTCAAGACGGTAAAACACTTATAATAAAGTATATCGGCCCCGGCGAAGAAAACGCAGACGGCACCCAAAATATGCAGTTTGAATTAAACGGCATAAGGCGCGATGTTGCGGTTAGCGACAAAAACAAGGAAGAGAGCGCCGCACAGGTTAAGTATGCCGACACAGATAACAAAAAGCATGTGGGCTCCTCAATTCCCGGGCTTGTCTCGAAAATAAACGTTAAAAAAGGCGACAAGGTAAAAGAAAACCAAGTGCTTGCAATTGTTGAAGCCATGAAAATGGAAACCAGCGTAGTTGCAAGAACCGCAGGTGTGATTGATGAGATATTAGTAACTGAACGCCAATTTGTTAAAGCCGGCGAGTTATTAATTACATTAAGCTAACATATAAGTAATAAAAACAAAGCCCCGCAGGCAAATGCCTGCGGGGCTTTGTTTTTGTATTCTAGGCAATGTCGCGGGCAACAGTAACAACAATTATTTTCTTTGGGCGGGCTGTTTTTAAAGTTTTAGCACATTCATTAATAGTAGCGCATGTTGTGGCAATATCGTCTACTAAAAGTATTGTTT
>WQVR01000016.1 GCA_009785775.1 Candidatus Proendomicrobium guianensium | reverse complement strand
TATCCGTGCCATGCCGCTTGTTAAAGCGTGACAAAAACGGAAACTTTATGCCGCCGCCAAACCCAAGCACCGCCCTGGCTTGCGGCACAACATTTCTAAAAGCGGGAATAACCCTTTCAAAAATAATCGTTAAAACTCTTATAATATTTCCCATATTATCTCCTATCGCGCCGCCGCAAAAACTACAGTTAACGCGCCCAGCCCCAAAGCCGCCGCGCGCCACACTTTAATTTGAGCGCGTAAGCGAATTGATGATTTCAAAAACCTCGCGCGCTCGGCTTGTGCTAAGTTCAATTTTTTCTGCCATTGCAGTTGTATATTTTCTGCCGCTTGCGATAGCTTCTTGTTGTCTTGCAATAGTTTTAAGTTGCCCTGCTCTAGTGCCGTCAAATTCTCGCCAAGCCTTTGCAAGTGAAAGTTCGTATCGTCTGCGGAGTTTATAATATCTTTCATTTTCTCTAGCAAAATTATGCGCTGTTGCCCGGTTAGCGTATACGTAGCCGCCCGTAAAGGCAAGGGCAAGCAAAATAAAAACAAAAAAATAACATTTAAGCATTTCATTCACTTGTTGCCTCTTTTTTAAATTTTTACAACGGCGGTATCTTTATTTTGAATATGGTCTATGCGCTTATGCGCCGAATTTACGCTTAACTCCGCGCGTATAATGCGTTCTTGCATATTATTGTATTTGTCTTGCTTTGCTTCAAGTATCGCAAGGCGGTGTATAACCAAGTTTGTTTTGCCCACAAACATTCCTATAGTTACGCCCAGCGATAATAAATTGATTAACGATATAACTATTACCTCGGTTGACAGTATCATACTTCTGCCTCGCCCGAAGCCAAGTTTTGCTCTTTTTGCGAAGGTTTGGGCTTTATAAATTTTTCTGCGTAATAATAGGCTTCTGTTTCCTTTACGGCATATCCGTTTTCATTACACCACGTAGCGAAACTCGCGTACTGTTTTCTTGTTTCCGGCATTAGCGGTTTTTTGATTTTTGTATTTTCCATTATTCCCCCATTCCTTGTGCTTGCCAACCCCAAGATACACCTTGCGCAAGAGCTCCTGATATAGTAAAACCCGTTGCGCTTATAAAGTTAGGAAATATATTGCTAGCCCAATTATAAGCATTTCTTGCCGATATACCTGTTATAGTCACAAAAGGAATTTCTAAAAAAGGCAAAATAAAATTTCTATTCCCCGAAAAATTTGCAACTAATCCTCTTTCCCCCTGCTCAATCCAACCGCTTTTATATCTTCTGTACCAACTACTTCCATTACGCCAAGTTTCAACAATATAATCAATATTTTCAAGTGTATTTGAAAGGTCGGTTTTAGCAAACATTTCTTTTCCGACTTCTAAAATATTTGAAAGGCGCAAATCTGCGGGAACTTCTGCAAAAAACTTTGCCGCAATACCGTCAAAATAATATGTAAACCTGTAAATTCTGCCCTTTACAAGCCAACCCTCTTGTAGCGCATTACCGTCTGAGTTTACAACGGGTAATGCCTCTTTAGTATTTACCCTTAGGGTAACTGTGCCTTTGGTATTTGTATTGTTTATCTTTACAAAAAATGTCATACCGTTTGAAAATGACGTAATATTAGGCGATATCAAAATGTTTACAATATTTTGTGCGGGCGAAATATCTTCGGCGAACATATAATTTTCTTGCAGCTGTGAAAGGTTTACGGCGTCTTTGGCGTTTGTACCTTCCCTTAAATTAATAATTTTGTTGTTGCCCCAGTTGTAGTCTGTAAGAGGGCTGGACTGGGCGTCTCTTGTAAGGCATTGGCTAAGCCCGAGGGCTATATTATCATCTTCATCATCGTGGCGGTCGGCAAGAATTTTTATGCCGTTGTTTTTATCGTCTTGCCACGAGTATTTGCGCTTGAATTGTCCGTTACCGTCAAATGGCATGGCTATCTCCCTTTGCTTTTGGGGCGGCTTATAGCCGCCCCAAAAGCGGATTTTTTAGTTTTAACTTTCTTTTTCTTTAACTGCCAACTCATAATTTACCGCAAGCGCGCCGGTATCTGTTTCTATTACCGCGTCTGGTATGTATTGTTTAACTTCTTGCGCCAAAAGCCCTATTTGCGGCATTTCTTCACCTTTAAAAGTAAACAAGTACACGGTTAATCCATTAAAAAGTTTTCCTACGGGCATTACATTTTCTTTTAAGCGCGCGTCAGAAAGAAAGGGCAAAGCCAAACTCGCCATACCCTTAAAGTTGCCAAATTGAGAATTTTGATTGGCGCTTTGTTGTTTAAACGCGTCCATTTGCGCGCGATGACTTTGTCCGTAAATATCCTGATTTTGCGCGCCTATACCCGCTATGTAACTATTAACCGGATTATTTACGTTTTGCAGGGTATTAAACAAATTTAAGGCATTATTTAATTGTTGCGTTTGAACTTTATTGCCCGTAAGAACCGCCTGATTTTGGGCGTCGAGAGTTTTTTGATTCTGCCGCCGCGCAAGGTTTTTCATGGCGTCGTTATGAGCGCGGCTTCCTACGGGTATTCCCTGATTTGCCAGTTGCGCGCCTAAGTTTTCCATTTCTTGTTTGGCAACAGCCGTATTTTGCGACCTGAACATATCAAAAGCCGCTTGAGCGGCGCGCTCGCCGGCTTCTTGGCCGTGGCTTGCATTAAGCGTTGGCAGCATACCAAACGCACTGTCTAACCTTGCCTGCTCAAAAGGGCTTAGGGTTACTTCCATTTGGCGGGTGCCGTCTAAGGCGTTTCCTGTCCAGTTTATGCTGCCAAAAGGGCTGCTTAACCCGTATTGATTCATGTGCATATTTTGCGCTTGGCTGGCAAGCGCGGCATTTTGGTTAAAACTTGGCGCGCTGGGCGGGCCTGAAAATACCGAACCCATAATTATTTCTCCTTATATTTATATTGGTTTTCCAAACACTGATACACTAAACAATCTTTTCCGTCTTTTCTTCCGGCTGTAATAACACCTTTTAATTCAAAGCCCAAACGCCTTACTAAATTTTGGCTTTTAACGTTTTGGGCGCTTACCATAGCAGTTATTACGCTTGCCCCTAAAACTTTAAAACAAAAACCGTGCACAAACTTTAAAACTTTTTTGCTACACCACTTAGGGTGCTCCGAATAAATTGACAAATATACATTGCGGGCGTTTTCTTGTGAAAATATTACCGCGCCTGCAAGCTCTCCGGCATAAAATATGCCGAAGGTTGCGGTATTAGGATAATAGCCTTCTTCAAGGTTTGAAACCGCCCAGTTGTATATATGTCCTGCAGAGTCCGGCGCAAGCGCGGGAAAGTTAAGCTTTTTTGCCATTTGGAGTTTTATTTTTTCGCGTAGTTTACTTCTTCTTCCGATTCTTCAATAATATCGCGCAGTGATTTTTTTGTAAGCGCAGCGCCCGAAGAACCGTAAAGCGGTTTTATGTTAAAATCTTTGGCATTTTTTATGCGCGAAACCTCGGCTTTTTTTAAGTGGTCTTGTAAGGCTTTTTGTTTTTCCGTTTCTATCAACTGATTCCTTAAATTTTCGTTAAGCCAAAGGGCTTTGTTGTAAAGCTCGTCTAAATCATTACTGCCTGTTATGTGGCTTATTTTAAGCATTTGCGGCGTAAGGGCTTCTATGTGGGGATATTTTAAGTTGCCGTTTTCGTCTGTTTTGGTTTTAAATTTTTCAATATAGCTTTGGGAATCGTCAAGTTTTTTGGCGTTAAGTTCACGCTCTAAAACTTCAAGCTTTGCTTCAAGTTTTTTAATATCCGCGTCTGGCTCGCCTGTGCCGGCTTTGGTGATTTTTGAATTTTCTTCCAAAGCGCCCAGAGAAATGTTTTTATCTTTAATAAATTTTTTAACAAAGCCCACAGGGTCATAAGAGGCAAATTTGTCATGCTCTATTACATCTTTAAGATATTTAAACTTGTCTGTTTTGTTGCGTAAAAAAACATCTTCGTATGGCTTAAAAATATTGTCAAATAAATCGTAGCGTTTTTGCTTCTCGGCGGTTTCAAGGGTTTTTTTCTCATAAACCGTTTGTATGCCTTTGTACATATCTAACACTTTTTTTCTGGAAGCCTCGGGCAAACTTTCAAAAAAGGCTTTTTCGTCGGGCTTCCAGTGGCTTAGAGGTTCTGTGCGGGAAACATCTTTTGCAGACTTTTGCGCGGTTTCTTTTAAACTTAATTCACGCTCGGCAAGGGTTATTGCTTTTTGTAAGGGCGTCATTTTACTAAGTTCTTCTTTCATTGTTTGCGCAAGTACTTTTTGGGGCGCATTTTCTAAAAGTTCTTGGACATCTTTCTCTTGCGCGCTGTTTAAACGCTCGGCAATTGTGCCATAACTTTCTACCGCATTTTCAACCGTTAAATCTTTTTGCATAATTTTCTCCTTGGAGTTATTAGGGTTAAATCCCTTTATGGAATTACCCTTTACGCAATAAAAATTTTTTCCTAAAGCCATTTTCAACAAATAACTGATTTTTTAATGATTTTTCGTTTTTAAAAGCGGTATTTCGGGATGGTATGTTTTTTAAGCTTTCAGCCCTTGCTTTTTTGGGTCTTTAAAATGTATAATTATGCAATCAAAGCAAACGCCTAAGGTAATTTTGCAAGGAGAACTATATGTTTAAAAAGCTTTTTATGTTATTTGTACTCGGAACGCTTTGCTTAACGGCAACAGCATGCGCAAGAAGGCGAACAACCAATGTAAGCCCGCTTGCCCCCAGAACGCTTGAGGAAGTTTTAGTAGGCAGGGTTTCACCAAGGGAAGCTTACCAGATAGCTACTCAGGCATATATATACGCATACCCTATCGTAAGGGCGGCGGCAAGATATAACAACTTCTTTTTTGAGCCGGCCCACCCGATGTTTAAAGCCCCTGCCGGCCATATTTGGAGAGAAACTGCGCAAGCTACCCCTGAAACCAGAACCGTTGCCTACCCTGACCGCGACTTAATACACGCTTACGCTTTTGTAGATTTAAGACGTGAGCCTATTATTGTAACTATCCCCGAGTTTGAAGCTACGCGTTATTTTTCACTAGAAGTTAAAGATTTATACACCCATATTGCCGGCTTTGCCGGTAGAAGGGAAGATGGCTTTGCCGGTTACAATGTTTTAATTACCGGCCCTCGCCACAGAGTTTTAACTTTACCCGCAGGCGTTGTAAAAACCATAAATGTTGAAACTGATTTCGCATTTTTGACATTCCGCACGCAGGTATTGTCCCGCCCTGATTTGAGCAGAGCCGTTGAATTGCAAGAACAGTACGCTCTTGCGCCTTTAAGCGCGTTTCTTGGAACAATCCCGCCGCCGCTTTTTCAAGGCGCGCATTTTCCAAGAATAAACGAAAGGCGTATACGTGACAATATGTTTGAATACCTTGCCGCGCTTTTGCCGTTTTTACCGGCTGTAGACGATGATGAACAAGACTTACGCGAAAGTTTTGCTTTAATAGGCATAACTGAAGGCTCTTTCAGCACGGAAGACTTGCCTGTTGCCGTAAGAAGTTCCATAGCTTCCGCGAAATTATCTGCAGATAGAACTATAGCCTCATCCGCGGCAAACATAACAGACTTTTCAAGGTTTTTCGGGCCGCGCGCAATGTTTATGCCAAACAACCTGTTAAACAGAGCGGCAATATCAAGGCTTAATTTCCAAGGTACCCAAAGGGAAGAAATTTCAGCGGTATTGTTTACAACCGGTCCTGAAGGCCAACGCTTAAATGCCGCCACCGGCGACTACAGGCTGACTTTTGCAAGGGGTCAATTTCCAAGAACTCAATCTTTCTGGTCTGTAACGGTTTACACAAGAGACTCTTTCCTTTTTGAAAACGCCATAAACCGCCATTCTATTACTTCCAGAGATATCCGTTATATGGCACAAAACCCCGACGGTAGCGTAACTATAGATTTAGCCCAAACAGCAAGAGCCGGCAGGCAAAGAAATTGGCTGCCTGTGCCAAATGACGAATTTGTTGTAATGCTTAGAAACTATATACCTTTTGAAGGCGCAGACATTGCCCCCGCGCAACTTCCCGAACTTACAAAAGTGCGCCAACCGGCACAACCGGTAAGGCCGCCTGCTCCCGTAACCGTAATTAGAGACGATATAAAGTAGTATTCTTTTAACATAGTAAAAAAGCCGCCGCTTATTACCTAAGCGGCGGCTTTTTCTTTTTGCTATTTTGTGTTTAGGTAAGCTAAAAAAGCATTAAGGCGTGGTTTTTGCGTAAATACTCTTTTGCTTGTTTGTAGTTTGGCAAAACTTTTTCAAGTTCTTGCCAAAACTTAGGCGAATGGTTAAAGTGTTTTAAGTGCACAATTTCGTGGGCTATAACGTAATCAATAATTTCCGGCGGCATTATAGAAAGGCGAAAGCTAAAGCGCAAATCTCCGTTTTTGGTACACGCGCCAAGCTGATTATAAGAGTTTACAACTTTAACGTTTTTATATTTTACGTCTAAAAAAAAGCTAAAAAAACCATTGGCATTGTTTAAAAGCCCTATAAAGTATGGCAAACGTTCGTCTAAAATACGCTGTGTTTGGAGTTTATAGAAATTATTGAAAAGGGTTTTTGCGTTTTTTATGCGGCTAAGCGCTATAATAAATTTTTCGCCGTTAAAAGCTAAGCCTTTCGCGCCTGCGCGCTCAATTTGCAAAGGGTAGGAACTGCCTAAAAATAAAAACATTTCACCGTTTTCAAACTGTCTTTTGTGCGGGCGGGCAAATGCGGATATTTCTTTTAAATTTTTAGCGAGCCATTTTTCTTTAGATTTAATAAAATCATCTATAAATTTTTGACCGGCGTAACGCGGCGCTTTAACCAAAACGGTTTTATCGTCTAGCACGGTTATTGCTATGGTTTTGCGGGATTCTTTTATAATTTTTATTTCAGGCATAAATAAAGTTTAGCAAAAGTATAATATTTAATTACCTATCCCAAAATGCAACTCTCAGCGCGGGGCTAACTCTCCATTTCAATGCTCTCAACGGGCTTCGCCTTACGCCACGGCCTTCTGAGTACAGCTGTACTAAGCTAACTCTGGAAATTTCATCGCCATGCCTTGCAGCTTTCCTAAGCCATCTAAAAGCTTGCTCATAATTTTGGTCTATCCCAATTCCATCAAAATAAAATAACCCTAAAATGCCTTTAGCCTCTGTAATTCCTCGTTCTGCCATTGCCTTAAACAATTGAAAAGCTTCATTATATTTTTGCTTTCTACGATATTCAAACCCTACTACTATTTGCGACCTTATATCTCCCTGTTCGGCGGCTTTTCTTTGCCATTTCAAACCTTCACTATAGCTTTGCCCTATCCCAAGCCCCTTCCTGTACATACGCCCAAGATTAGCTTTAGCACGTATGTTACCTTGCTGTGCCGCCAATTTAAGCCATTTAAAAGCTTGGTAATAGTCTTTTTCTACCCCTCTGCCAAAATAATACATTTGACCTAGTTTATTTTTAGAGCTGGCATACCCTAGTTTTGCAGACTTTGTAAACCATTTTAAAGCTGTATCATAATTTTTTCTTACCCTATCGCCTCTATAATACATTAGTCCAATATTATACGTTGCTGTCACGTAGCCCTGTTCAGATGCTTTTTTAAGCCAATTAAAAGCTTCTCTTTGGTTTCTAACTACTCCCAATCCTCTTAAATACATAAGCCCTAGAGAGTTTTGGGCAGGAGCAAACCCCTGTTTTGCAGATTTTATATACCACCGATACGCTCTACGATAATCTTGTCTGATTCCCTCTCCTCTATAGTACATCCAACCTACAGAAGCTTGTGCTATTTTATCGCCTTGCTCGGCAGCAAGCTTAATCCACTTAAGCGCCAGAGAATAATTTTTATCTACCTCAATGCCTTCATAATACATACGTCCTAATACATGCTGTGCAAAGACACATCCCTGTTGAGCAGAATTTTTTATTTCTTCAAGCATTTTAGTAGCGGAAAGTTGGGCATATTCACATCCTTTTTCTGATAATTTTTCAAACCGCCTAAAAATTTCACTACAACTCTGTACAGCTATAGCTCCTCTTAAGTGCATATTTTCTAAAAAATACTGATATTGCGTATTACCCTCTTTCGCTAACTTTTTCATTTTTTCAAATGTTTCAGCAATAGCGGCTTGAGAATATTCATGACCTTGATTTGCAGATTTTTCAAACCACTTCAAAGCTTCCTTATAGTTTTGTTCAACTAGCATTCCAGTGAAGTATAATGACCCCAAATAAAATTGATATTGAGAACATCCTCCTTCGGCATATTTCTTTATTCTTGCAAGCCCTCTGGCAGTTATATGCTTTGCGTCCTCATGCCCTTGCCTTGCGGCTTTTTCCATCCAAATTAAAGCCTGCATCTCATCTTGTATATTTCCCATTCCGTGCAAATACATAAGTGCAAGCGTATATTGAGCTTGAACATTTCCCTGTAAGGCAGATTTTTTAAACCATCTAAAAGCTTCACTATAGTTTTGTTCAACAGCTACTCCGAGCGCATATGCAGAGCCAAGGTGAAGCTGGTATTGAGCACACCCTTCTTCTGCAACCCCCCTTACCTTGTTATATAGTTCTTGCAAAGTAAGCTCTGCAGAATAAACCTTAGATGAAGTTGTTACACACAAAATTGTTATTGCTGAAAACAAAAATATTATTTTTTTCATAAGCACGATTTTACCAAATTACAGTAAACATAGGCAATCTTCTGTCATGATTTTACAAAACAAACTATATGCAAAAAATGCTATTATTTACTTATGGAACAAACACAACAAAAAGAAAAACAAAAAAAACAACAAGACGATTTAGGCTATTTAAAATACATACCGGCTATCATAAGATATATATGTATTTCTCTTGTCGTTCTCAGCATTGCTTTTCCCGTTTGGTTTGGGTGGACCTCAGGCGTTGCGCCTTTTGAGGGCACTGCTTTAATAGCTGATATAGTAAAAGCACAAAGAGAATATCACACAAAACACAATACTTTCCACTACATAAGCGAAACCCCTGTAAGCTTTGACCCTGTACTTAATATAGACGCCAGTAATAATAGATTCTTTAGGCTTTTTTCGGGAACAGCAACAGAAGATA
Organism: Candidatus Proendomicrobium guianensium; assembly: GCA_009785775.1. Classification (GTDB taxonomy): domain Bacteria; phylum Elusimicrobiota; class Endomicrobiia; order Endomicrobiales; family Endomicrobiaceae; genus Proendomicrobium; species Proendomicrobium guianensium. Next base: position 1,450 of record WQVR01000016.1, on the reverse strand, counting down.
CTTTTACCCTGCGCGTTTATGGCAGGGAAGATAGTATGTTTTCATATGATAACCACTTTGTATTTGAAGGCAATATAGACACATTAAGCAAAGATATCATAACAATTCCTTTGTTTTCTTTATACAATGAAAATGAACGTAACTTTAGAATACGTATTTAAGCTTTTATATATTTATCTAACGTGTTAAAGACAGCCATACCTCTGTGACATTCTCAGATTCTTCCAAAACTTTGTCTTTTACAACTTCCGCTTCAGGATTTTTCCAAACACTGCTTCCAAAACTTTCTGTTAACGCTTGTTCACCCATAGATATGCCTGCCCTGGCAAAGGGATTTAATTCCCTCGTTTTTAGCGCTTTTTGCCCTTTCGCGCTTACACCCTTAACAAATGAATTTATAAGCGCGTTTCTAAGCATTTCAGGACTGCCCGCATATCTAAGAACGCTTGAAGCCGCGCCTAAACCGCTACTAGCCAAGGCACTTCCTCCGGTATTTGCAGACTGCATTGCTTTTAGCGGCTTTAGCGTTTTAGCTAAAGGCATAATACCAAATGCGCCTAAATTTCCCGCATTACTTAAAACCTCGCTCATAAACGGATTTGATTGATTATAGTTTTCTAATAACCTATCAACCCTCTCTGAAGCTTCTTTGTGCCCATTTAAAGCTATCAATGGGTCAAAGACGCTACCGGTTTGCAAAGTATGTTTAAAGCTTCTGCCTACACCACCTGCAAAACCAGCCATTTGATTAAGGTTACCAAAAGTAAGTCCGTCCAAAAACGTTGCACCTGCTCCCATAATTTTTTCAGGGGAATTAAATGCGTTCGGTACTTCCTCTACAAATTTTGCGGAAAAGCCCAGCACATCTTCGGGCATTGGCACGCTTGAAACCGCATTAAAAACCGCATTTGCGCTTTCTTTTAAAACATCGGGGGCGGCTATTGCCGCGTTTGTTAAGGGGTGTTCAACACTATAAAGCCCAGACGTTGCGGCATTTATCGGCGCACTAAACAAGCCCGCGGCAGTATTAAAACCCGCTTTTACCGCGGGGATTGCGTCATCTACAAATGAAGCAACCGTATCACGCCCGTCTTGAAAGCGAGTGGCAATATCTTGGACAATACCAAACGGATTTACTGCTACATTTTGCGCGATTTCAGGCACATCAACAGGCATAGGAAGCGACACCGTATTTACTGCCTTTCCAAAAACTCCACCCATATGGTTCTCCTTTTAACTTTATTATTTTAATGCTATTATTTATGCATGGAACAAACACAACAACAAGAAAAACCAAAAAAACAACAAGACGATTTAGGCTATTTAAAATACATACTGCTTGGCTTAAAGTACATATGTATTACTCTCTTTATATCTAGCATTGCTTTTGGTGTTTGGTTTGGGTGGACCTCAGGCGTTGCGCCTTTTGAGGGCACTGCTTTAATAGCTG
>WQVR01000015.1 GCA_009785775.1 Candidatus Proendomicrobium guianensium | reverse complement strand
TAATACCTGCTTTGCCGCCGGCTTCTATTGCCATATTGCTCATTGTAAAACGCTCTGCCATGGTCATTTTTTCAATTACGGGACCCGTAAACTCCATCGCTTTATACAATGCGCCGTCTACGCCTATTAAACCTATAGTGTAAAGTATTAAGTCTTTACCGCTTACCCATTTGTTAAGCTTGCCTTTGTAAACAAATTTTATGCTTTCGGGCACTTTCATCCAAACTTTTCCAGTTGCCATGGCAGCGGCAATGTCTGTAGAACCCATGCCCGTTCCAAACGCGCCCATTGCGCCGTAAGTACAGGTGTGGGAATCCGCGCCCACAACAATATCGCCCGGCACAACTATGCCTTTTTCGTGCAAAAGAGCGTGTTCTACGCCGCAGGTTCCGCCTTCGTAGAAGTGAAGAATTTTTTGTTCTTTGGCGAATTCGCGCACAAATTTCACATGCTCTGCGCTGCCGATGTCTTTATTAGGCGTAAAGTGGTCCATAACCAAGGCAATGCGTTTTTTGTCGAACACTTTTTTTATGCCGGTTTTTCTAAATTCTTTTATCGCCAGCGGGGCGGTAACATCATTAGAAAGGGCTATGTCTATTTTGGGCTCTATAAATTCACCCGGATGAACTTCTTTTTTGCCGCAGTGGGCAGCTAAAATTTTTTCTGCGATGGTTTGAGCCATAGTGCTTTTTCTCCGTAACTATTATTTTTTATTTTTAAATGATATTGCCTTATTTATTGCTTGCAAGTAAGCCTTTGCGCTTGCTTCCACAATGTCTGTTGAAGCGCCCTTACCCATAAAAACAATACCGCCTGAATTTATTTTTAAGCTTACTTCACCTTGAGCGTCTTCCCCGCAGGAAACGGCGCGAAGCGAATAGTCCGCAAGTTTTGCCTCTATACCAGTTATTTTGTCTATGGCTTTATACACAGCGTCTACAGGACCCGAGCCCGAGGCGGTTTCAGTTAAAAGTTTTGTTTTTTCTTTTTTTAAACCTGCAATTTTTTGCAAGCGCACAGTTGCCGCAGGTATTATACCAGTACCGCCCACGGAGTCTACATAATCTAAAACATAAGTTTCTTTAACGTCTGAAACGCCTTCTTCTATTATGGCTATAATATCGTCGTCAAAAATGCACTTTTTTTTGTCGGCAAGTATTTTAAATTTTTCAAACAATGCGTCTGTGGTTTTCGCGTCTTCTATTTTATAACCCAATTCTTTTACGCGCTTTAAAAATGCGTGCCGCCCTGAGTGCTTGCCAAGCACAAGCAAACTTTCAGGCACGCCCACATCTTGCGGGCGCATAATTTCGTAAGTGTTTCTGTCTTTAAGCATACCGTCTTGGTGAATGCCCGATTCGTGCGCAAAAGCATTTGCGCCGACAATAGCTTTGTTAGGCTGCACCATAATGCCCGTTAAGCTTGAAACCAATTTACTTGTTTTGTAAATTTCTTTAGTTTTTATTTGATGTTTCACGTTAAAGTAATTGGGACGCGTGTTTAACGCCATTACAATTTCTTCCAGAGCCGCATTACCCGCGCGCTCGCCAATACCGTTAATGGTGCTTTCAACCTGACGCGCGCCTGCGGCTATCGCGGCAAGAGAGTTCGCAACAGCCAACCCTAAATCATTATGGCAATGCACGCTGATGACGGTTTTGTTTATATTGCTGACTGTTTCTTTTATATGCCTTATCAAAGAGCCAAACTCTTCTGGCAATGTATAGCCGACTGTATCGGGAATGTTTATGGTGGAAGCGCCCGATGAAATTGCCGCCTCAACAATTTCCGTTAAAAACGCCCTGTCGCTTCTGGAGGCGTCTTCGCAGGAAAATTCAATATCGTCACAATATTTTTTTGCAAATTTTACCGCGTGCACAGCCATATCTAACACTTGCGCGCGCGTTTTTTGAAGTTTCTTTTCAATGTGAAGGTCAGAAGTGGCTATAAAAACGTGTATACGCGGTTTTTTAGAATATTTTACGGCATTCCAACAAGCTATAATATCTTTTTCAGACGCCCGCGCAAGACCCGCTATTACAGGCCCTTTAATTTCTTTGGCGATAGCTCGCACAGCGTCAAAATCGCCCGGACTTGTAATAGGAAAACCCGCTTCTATAATATCTACACCCATAGAAGCAAGCTGACCTGCTATTAAAATTTTTTCTTTTAAATTCATGCTTGCACCGGGAGATTGTTCCCCGTCGCGCAAGGTGGTATCAAAAAACATCACTTTATCTTTATTCATTATTGCGGCACTCCGTTAATTTTTATGGAAAGAAAGATACATTTACGCTTACAAGATTTTAGGTAACCTTGTTCCCTAGGCTTCTAAGTCGCAAATATCCCAACGTGCCGTTGAAGGAAAGTATGCATATGGGCGAAGTTCGAAAGGAGTTATTCATTATCAATACCTTTTTGGCGGCGTTTTTTTCCAAAGGCGTATATCATACGCAAATACCTGCGCACCATTAAAACAATGCCGCTTAAAGCGTACGTTAAAAAAATGATAAAAAACATATTTTGCGGAAATACTATAACTACCATTAAAAGCGCTACAACCAACACCAAAAGTTGCATGGTTTTAGGACGCGAAAACTTAAACTTTTTAACTACCGAGTAAGGCACATTAGATAACATTAAAAAAGATATCAAAACCATTAACAGCGGCATTGCGTTAAAGAAAAACGGCATTTTTTCCATAAGGTAAGGTATTGTGTTAAAGTCTAAAACAACGTTGCCGTAAAAAATTTCCCAGCTAAGTACAAAAGACGCCATTAACCCTGCCGCAGCAGGCGTCGGAAGCCCCGAAAACCGCTTGAAAGCGTCTGCATTTTGTTCGCTATTTTCATTTTCCGCATCGCTAGTTTGCGTTTGTAAATTAAACTTGGCAAGCCTTAAGGCGCTTGCAATAACAAAAAATAAAGCTATCCCCACACCCGCTTTATAGTTAAGCATTTGCGACAGTACCAGCAAATACATAAGTATAGCGGGCGCCATACCGAAGGAAATTAAATCACACAAAGAATCTAACTCCATACCGAAACGGCTTGTGGTATTAGTTAAGCGCGCCACGCGCCCGTCTATTACGTCGAAAGCAATCGCAAGCATTATCATCCAAGCGGCCGTGTTAAAATTACCATTAATAGAGTTTATTACAGACATAAACCCGCAAGCGAGATTACCAAGCGTAAAAAGGCTTGGCAGTATGTAAATACCTTTTTTTACGGGTATTCTTTTTACCGGTTCCGGTATTCTCATTTTTATCTTTTTTATTTTTTATCTCCGATAAGTTCGGCTAATATTGTTACGCCCGAAACTACCCTGTCGCCTTCTTTAATTTTAATTTCGGCATTGGGTTTCATATGTAAATCAACCTGAGAACTAAACTTTATAACGCCTATTTTATCGCCGGCTTTTAAAACGTCGCCGGCTTTTACCCACGCCACACACCTACGCGCAAGTAAGCCCGCAATTTGTTTAACAATGTAGGTGCCTGTTTCGTTTTCTATGGTTATAATGTTTTGCTCGTTAACTATGTGGGCGTCGGGGGCTGCCGCGTTTAAAAACTTTCCGGGTTTATGTTCTACGCTTATAACTTTACCGTCTATGGGGCTTCTTTGCAAGTGAACGTCAAACACACTAAGAAACACGCGTATCATAATTTCTTTATCGTCTTTTTTAACTTCCAAAACTTTGCCGTTGCAAGGGGATAATACCAAATTTTCGCCTTGGGTTATGGTGATTTTGGGATCGCGGAAAAAGTAAGCGCAAAAAAGCGCAAGCGCAATGCCCAACCATAAAAGAATACAAAAAATAAAACTTACATTACACAAAAAATAAGATATCACGGCAAGCGCCAACGCGCCGCCAATAAACGGATAACCCTCTTTAACTATTTTCATTGTACGCTACACCTTTTCCTTGAAGTAATAATTAATAATAATATCAAAAAAACCGTTGTAAAGTCAAAAAGAATGGCTGTTTAAAGCCATTCTTTTTTAAGTATTGATTTACACATATGCTTGCTATCTGCTTTGCCTATCTATTTTTTTAAATTCCATGTCAGGTAAAATTATTTTAATTTCATTTTCCTTTTCTTTATTTTGCCAGAAAACTACATGGCGTATTTTTGCTATTTTCGGAACATATCCTTTATCTTTTAATTTTTCTATATCTTCTTTAAACTTCTTTGAAAATTTGGCAATTTGTTTTTTATCCCTATATAAGCCGCCATCACGAACAAGCAATTTATCTCCGCACCGCAACAAATCTATATCAACTTGGCATTGAGCAAAATACCCAAGAAATACATCTTTATGAGACATTTGCACTGTAATTTGTATAGGTTCGGGATAGTTAGTGATATCTATATTTTTTTGAATTCCTTGCACATAGATTCCGTCAAGATAATCTCCGCAATAATAAATATACAGATTTTGCTTTGCTCTGGTTATAGCCACATAAATTGCCCTTAACTGTTCATCATTCATTTTTTTAAAACTACTAAAGGCAAGAAATACATTGTCAAATTCTCTGCCTTTTGTCTGATGAATGGTAGATACAAAAATTGAAGAACCGGTTTGGGTTACAAAGCTTTCCAGTTTTGATTCGCGTACAAATTGCTTAAAGTCACTTTTGTATTTTGTTCTATTATTTGTTTCCTCAAAGTCATCTATTAATTTTAATGCCACTTGCAAATCATTGCTGGTTTTGTATTTTACATTAAGATTATATTTTGCCGTGTCCCAAACCTTTTGGCTTATAGTATAGCTGTGCTCGCCTGTGTCTATATCGGCAATAAAATCTCGCAGCTCTGCAAGGTTGCAAAGGTTAAAATCGTTATTAGTTTGAATTTGCTTTGCTTGTATTCCGTTTTTTAAAAGCAACCCTGTAATATTTAGAGCCTCTTCGTTTGTCCGCGTAATAATACAGGTAGAGCCGCTTAATTTAGTTTGTTTTACGGCATTAACTACGGGAATGGTAATATTTTCCGAAGACAACTTGCAAATATTTATAATACCGTTTTCTTTTTTCTTCGCTATAATAGAGGTTGTTTTAAGCCTATGAGAAATTTTCTTTGAAAAACGGTTGGCAAATTCTACGATATTGGCATTACTGCGGTAATTATCTACTAATTCATATTTTTTTGCATTTTGCTCTTTAAGCAAAGCTTCCAAGTATTTGGAACTTGACCCTCTAAACTCATAAATGTTTTGATCATCATCGCCAACGGCTATAATGCGCAAATCATCATTATTTTCCATAAGGGTTTTCACAAAAGAATATTCCGCCTCACCCATGTCTTGCGCTTCATCAATTACTAAAACTGTTTTGGTAAGCCTTGACAGGTCTACTTCTCCGGCATTAATTTTCTCTATTGCCTGTTCTATAATGTTGCCGTGCTTTTCTATATCTCCTACCTTGCCTAACAAGTCAAAGCAATACGAATGAAATGTAGTTATTTGAATAAAGTTGGCAGCGTTACCTATAAGGGTCATTAGCCGTTTTTTAAATTCGCTGGCTGCCGCACGGGAAAAAGTAAGCATAAGCATTTGCTCGTGCTTAACATCTTCCATCATGTAAAGAGAGGCTAACTTATGGGTAAGCAGTTTTGTTTTGCCGCTTCCCGGACCTGCCGCCACAACTATACAAGCCGAATTTTCATCTTTAATAATATCTAACTGAGCAGACGAGAGTTCGCCAAATATCTGCTTGAATTTTTTAGGCGTTATATTCAGGCTGATTTCTTCTTTGCGCCCACGAAAGTATTTATTAAGGAAAGCATTGTAGTCCATTATGAAGTAATCATCCACAAAAGCCAATGCCTCTTTGTAATCATTTAACATACGGCGGGCATATTCGGCCACAATATGAATTTGCAAGCGTTTATTTTGATAGTACTTTTCAAGTTGGCTGTAATGTTCTTTAAGATATCGCGCACTATTATCTTTTTGTAGGCGTTCTATACGCATAGCATTATAAATAACCAAAAAACCGCCTTCTATTTTTAGTGCGCCTATTTTTAGAAGATAATAAAGAGCGTCTTCTATTTCTACTATGTCTGCTTTTTGGGCAACCATATCCCGGCTTAGCTCTTCTTTTAACTCCAACACAGAAAAATGCACGTTTTCATCATTATGGTCGCATGGAATGTCGGCTTTTAAATAAAGGTAGTCAATAATTTTCTCTGCCATACAGCTTCGCTTATTGCTTTTAATTTTAATTTCTGAAACTGGAAAGTAAGGCTTTAACGTAATAAAGTTTTTGTTAATGTGCTTGGTTTTTTTGATAAATCTTTTTATAGAAAAATAATTAAGAATTGTTTGAAGATTTTTTATTGAAGTGTTTTGGTGTTTTTCATGTAATGCCTCGTTCATTTCTTTGATGTTATATGTCTTTTCGTCATTAGCAAGATATTCAAATAAAAAATTTTCAACTTTTTCATGCGTGTTTAAAATATTTTTTGAATATCCGCTTTTGCCACCGCGTTTTATATAGGCGGTAATATCTTTAGCGTCGGCAAGTATTTTTTCTTCACGAAGCATACCTATTGCACGTATAACGGCAGGCGTTTCTATACCAAGCCTGTCAGATATATAGTCAACACGCTCTTCACTATCTTCACTTACTCCTTTTCTGTACTTGGCACCTATAAGGCTATTGATAATACGAATTGAATGTTGGCGGGATTTATCGTCAAAACGCGGAGAACTGTCAATTTTTACCCTTGCTTCTTCCATATTATGAACCAAAATACTGTCGGCAAAAACCCGTGGCATATTTTGCCCGCGTTTTATATATCCTATTTGCTCAAGGGCGTTAACTGCTGTTCTAACCCGTGTTTCTATGTCGTTAACGGAATCATCCCATCCTGACTCTCTCGCCAGCTCAAGCCCTGTTTTAGTAATAAATAAACGCTCATGCGTCAGCTTTTTAATTGCTCTCCAAACCTGACCAATTTCTTTAAGCGACATTTTTGTTTGGTTAAGCATATTAAAATGCTTATTTAAGTCTTCATCGTTAAAAAGAATATGGCAATTTGCTTTTATATTTTCATCACGCCCGGCGCGGCCTGCTTCCTGAATATAGTTTTCAAGTGAGTTGGAAATATCATAGTGAATAACAGCTTGCACATCTTTTTTATCAACGCCCATGCCAAAAGCAGTGGTAGCAACAATTATTTTTACATCTCCACTTATAAAAGCGTCTTGATTTTCAATACGAGACTGCTTATCCATTTGACCATGATATGGTTTTGCAACGTAGCCGTCTTCTGTTAATTTCCCTGCAAGCTCTTCAGCTCTTCTCGTTCGTGAAACATAAATAATTGTAGGGCAATCGTTATCTATTATTAATTGACGTAATTTAAGATATTTTTCATCGTTGTTTTGTTCATTAAAAATATTATATGTAAGGTTTGGTCTTGCAGTACCAGCCCTAAACGCTTCTAAGTCAAGCAAAAGCTTTTCTTTGAAATAATTTTTAATGTCGGCAACAACCTCCTGTTTGGCGGTAGCCGTAAAACATGATATCGGAATATTTTTTTGTATAACTTTTTTTTCTTGCAAAGTATCTAAAACTTTAAGAAGCGGCGAAATAAGTGAGGTGTTTTGCGGCATATCCTTTTTCTCTTGCAAACTACGGATAAAATCGCCTATATAAAGGTAATCTGTTCTAAAATCCTGCCCCCACGCGGAAAAACAGTGGGCTTCATCTATAACAAAGCGAACAACATTTCTTTTGAGTAAAATGCTTTCTATAGATTTAGAGCGCAAGGATTCCGGCGAAATATACAAAAGACTTGCCGAACCCTCTTCAACCCTTTCAAAAGCTTTAGCGCGCTCAAGAGGATCAAGCGAACCGTTAATTGTTACGGCTTCTGTAATGCCATGTTGATTTTCCAAGTTGTCAGTTTGGTCTTTCATCAAAGACTGCAAAGGCGAAATTACAACAGTTAAGCCTTTTTCATTTTGCCCTGCCATAAGCGCAGGAACCTGAAAGGTTATAGACTTACCGCCGCCGGTAGGAAAAACAGCAATAAAAGATTTCCCGCTAACTGCAGCTTCTGCCGCTTTTTGTTGCAGGGGCATACCGTCATAACTACGAAAAGCGTCATAGTGAAAAAAGCGCTGCAAGGCTTTTGTTTCGTCTAATGCCTCGTTGCAGTAAGCGCATGAAAAACACTTTCTGCTTCGCAAAAAATGTAAAACATTTTCTACCTTTGGATAGTTTATTAACACCCACGGCGGCGTAATGGAATCGTATTGTATAACTTCAATTTGGGCTAACGCATAGGCAAGTTCAACAGGGTATTTATTTGCCAATTTTTCAATTTGGACATTGGCGCATATTTTACCGAAAAATGTTTGCTTTATGGTGGCAGCAACATTATGTTCTATTTTTTCATAGCCTATATAACTAAAGAATTTAGAAAATTCTTTTTGTTCTTTCAACAAAGCAAAAAATATATGCTTACGATTATCGTCAAATTCTTTAAACTCAGCAATTCCGTCATTAAAAAGGTCACGGGCTTTTTTTGCGTCATTAAGGGGATTATTTAATTCATTAGTTGTTAATTTATCATCTTTAACAAGTTTATGATACGGCTTTTTCGGAAAGAGAAGCGGCGATAAGCATAGGGTGTCTATGAAGTGATTTATTCCTGCGGCGTTTACTTCTTTTTCAATATATTGTAAGTCGTGTTTAAAAATATTATGTCCGCAAATGTATGAACTGCCATGTAAAAATGAAACAAAATCGGACCGGGATTTAGAGTGAAATTCCTGCCCGTTTTGTTTTATTGCGCCAATGTCTAATATCTTATTTTTAGAAGAATCAACCTCAAGATCAATAAATACTATCTCGTTCAAATTAAACTCCCATAAGCACTTACTATATTATTTTTCAATGTTACTAAATTATTCTACTTCTTCCAATACAACTTCCTTGCAAAAAACACATTCAAAATGATAAAATCTTCAGACACTATTTGAAACATGGAGCCTTAAATGAGTACGCGGCGCGCCGCAAGAGAATGTTCTTTGCAAATGTTGTATGCTTTTGACACATGCCAACTTCCCGTAAACGTTATATTTGAATGTTTCGACGATATTTTGCCCAAAGAGCCAGCCTACAGAGAGTTCGCCGTAGACATTTTTAAAGGCGTATGCGCAAGGCAGGAAGAGATAGACGCCCTAATAGCCAAGCACGCCCAAAACTGGGAACTTGAACGCATGGCGGCAGTAGACAGAAACATTATACGCCTTGCCGCTTATGAAATTATAGCAATGCCGAAAACCCCCATAAGCGTTATTATAGACGAAGCTGTTGAAATATCTAAAAAGTTTTCTACCAGAGATTCCAGCAAGTTTGTTAACGGTATTTTAGACAAACTTAAAGCAGTCCGAAAAGCAACAGATTAGGAAATATCACTCCTTTTTATTTCAGGACTACCCTAATGACTACCAATATAAAAGATAAAATTTTAAACCTTCGAAACGAAATAGAGCGTCATAACAAGCTTTATTACCAGTATCAAGCCCCCGAAATTTCAGACGCAGAGTATGACGAACTTGTTAAAGAATTAAAACACCTAGAAGAAACGCCCCTTATATCTTTAAAAACTGACGACTCCCCCACTAACAAAGTGGGATACAAACCCTCTAGCACTTTTGAAAGTTCTAAGCACGCCATACCAATGCTTTCGCTGGATAATTCATACTCCAAAGAAGAAATTACGGCATGGTATAACCGTATTTCAAAAAGCGTGCCAAACCCTGAGCTTATATGCGAGCTTAAAGTAGACGGCGTTAGTTTAAACCTTTTTTATGACGGCGGTTCGCTTGCCGTTGCCGCCACACGCGGCGACGGTCAAACCGGCGAAAATATTACCGAAAACGTAAAAACAATAAGGGAAATACCAAAACTTTTAGAAGTTGAAACACCGCCTGAAAAAATAGAAATCCGCGGCGAAGTTTACATAAGCAAAACCGATTTTGAAAAACTAAACGGCGATTTGTTTACCCACAATGACCAACAATTTGCCAATGCCCGCAACGCCGCAAGCGGCTCGCTAAGGCAAAAAGACGCAAGCATTACAGCCGCGCGGCCTTTAAGTTTTTTTGCGCACTCTATGGGCGAACTTTCAGGTAAAAACGTTACTTTTGAAAAACACTCCGAATTTTTAGAATTCGCCAAAGAGTGCGGCTTTAAACTGCAAAAGCATACCAAAATTTTTAAAAACATTGACGATGTTTTAATCTATACCGACGAAATGGCCGCCAAGCGCGACAAACTTCCTTACGAAGTAGACGGTATCGTAATAAAAGTAAACAGCCTCGCGCAGCAAAAATTTTTGGGGTTCACAAACAGAAGCCCCCGCTGGGCAATAGCCTTTAAATTTGAAGCAAGGCAAGCTACAACTACTCTTGAAAAAATTCGCCTACAGGTAGGCCGCACAGGTGTTGTAACGCCGTCTGCAGTTTTGCGCCCCGTAGAACTTTCTGGCGTTACCATAACACATGCAACGCTTCACAATTTTGACGAAATCCAGCGCCTAAATCTTAACGAAGGCGACGGTGTTTTGATAGAACGCGCCGGAGACGTTATACCAAAAATAATAAAAGTTACCGAAAAACATTCAAGCGGTTATTTTCCC
>WQVR01000014.1 GCA_009785775.1 Candidatus Proendomicrobium guianensium | reverse complement strand
CCTTTATCGCCTAGTACTTTTGTTATTGCGGCGGTTAATGTTGTTTTACCGTGGTCTACGTGACCGATTGTTCCTACGTTTACGTGCGGCTTGCTTCTGTCAAACTTTGCTTTTGCCATTTTTGCTTCCTCCAATTTATATTGGTTGTCCTTTTTTTATAAGAAAGCCGAGGATGGGAATTGAACCCACGACCACCTCCTTACCAAGGAGGTGCTCTACCACTGAGCCACCTCGGCAAGATTTATCTTGCCCGCTACGAATTTCCTAGTAAGTCTTCTGGAAAGTTTTAGCTTACCAACATCATATTTTACAAGCGGGTGACGGGAATCGAACCCGTATGGCCAGCTTGGAAGGCTGGAGCACTACCATTGTGCTACACCCGCACTTGTTTTACTTCATCTTTTGCCGTTTTTCTTTGCAAAACTCCGTTCGGATACACCGCTACGCTTCAACGTATACCTCACTTTGTTTTACTTCGAAAAACAGCAAAATATTTCGTAAAACTCGCAAGGTTCTCTAAAATTTTCACGAAGATTTTTGGAGTTTTTACAACGCTTGCGACGCTGACGCGCACTGATGTACGCGAAGCGGCGTATAAGGAAGTAAAAATTCAAAAAGCAAAGTAAAAACGAATGGGGGCGGAAGGATTTGAACCTTCGTAGGACGTAAGTCCGTCAGATTTACAGTCTGATGCCTTTGACCGCTCGACCACACCCCCATATATTTTACCAAAAGGAAAAAAGAGCTTTTGTACAGCCGATTGCAAATTATATAACAATTATCTACTTATTGTCAATGAGTAAAAGACCTTAGTTACAAAGCACTAAAAAACAAAAAACCGTTTAAGCCGGTTGCCTGTTTTTTACTTTTAAAATAACCATCATTACAATACCGCCTACAGCACACAAAGAAGCAATTACAAAGGCGGGAAACATAAGGTTTATATCACCCGCGGTTTGGGCAATATTTCTGTAGTGACCTGCTATAATAGATGACAATATTGCCCCTATGCTAAAACCTAAAAGCAATATGCCGTAATTTGTAGCAAGGTATTTTGGTCCGAAAAGGTTTGCCGTAAGCGACGGATAAGTACCCAAGTAACCCCCGAAAAAAAAACCTATGCATGCCATAAGTACAAAAATCCAATAGCCGCCTACCACATTAACCAAAAGGGAAAGCACCGCAGTGCCCGAAAGCAAAACAATTACTGTGTTTATGGGACCTAGTTTGTCGGAAATTGCCCCCCACGTTAAACGCCCTACGGAGTTAAACATAGTTACCGCCAAAACGCCAATCACTGCGGTTGCCTCAAGCCCCCTTGCAACAGCTATGGGTTTTGCAAAACCTATCATCATTAGCCCCCCCATACAAGCAAACATAAGGGTAGCCGACGCCAAATAAAACTGCGGAGTTTTTAGCATTTGCATGGGCGTAAGACCGCTCAAACCCGCGCCTTGTGTTGCGGCAAAGGTTTTAGAATCTGTTGGATTTTTCAAAAACAAACTGCCAAGAGAACACACTACCAAAAAAACCACGCTTAAAGCTCTGAAAGTTTTAAGTTCTCCTACGCCTTGTCCGCCAAAAAAAGTAAGTAGCCCCTGCGCAACCGGCGTAAAAATAACGCCGCCAAAACCAAGCGACGCAACTATTATGCCTGTAACTAACCCCTTTTTATGCGGGTACCATCTTTGCGCGCACGCAATAGTTGTAGAATATGTAAACCCCATACCAATCCCGCCCATTAAGCCGTAAGTAACCCATAACATTTGTGGCATTTGCGCGGTTACAAAAGACGCTAAAAAAAAGCCTGCGCTTAAAATAATACCGCCCACAAAAACAACTGAGCGGGTAGAATATTTTACAGCAAGCATGCCGCCTATAATACTGCCCACCGACAAAGTTGCAATCAAAATTGAAAATGAAAGCGCCGCGCCGGCATTATCGCCGTTAAAAATGGTTTCGGCTATGCCTGTTTGGAAAACACTCCAGATATATGCCACGCCTAAAGTAAGTTGAATAGCTATTGCCGCAAGTATTACAGGTATGCCTTGATTTTTCATAGTACCCCTTTAAAATAAACAACATCGCCCCAAGCAAATTAATGCATTTGCCTAAGGCAGAAAGTATTTTACAGAAATAATACGCTATAAGTCAAACAAAACATTTTTGAAAAAACTTTTATTGTTTTAGCAATTTATATATAATTCTTTAATACGTTAAACTTTTTTGCAATTTTAAACTTGGCGGAAAATTGTTTTTACCTGTAACTAAAGAAGAAATTACAAAACTTGGCTGGGACAGACCGGACATTATACTGGTTTCCGGCGACACTTACATAGACAGCCCGTTTATAGGCATTGCCGTTATAGGCAACTGGCTAAGTTTACATGGATTTAAAGTAGCTGTTATCGCCCAACCTGACGTAAGTACATCTGAAATTACCGCCCTCGGCGAGCCTAAACTTTTTTGGGGCGTTTCGGCGGGTTCTGTAGATTCTTTAATCGCAAACTATACCCCTACCATGAAATTTAGAAACGCAGACGATTTAACCCCCGGCGGCACTAATAACCTTCGCCCTGACAGGGCATGTATGGCATATACAAACCTTATACGCAAACACTTCAAAAACACCGCACCGATTGTTTTAGGTGGCATAGAAGCAAGCCTTAGACGTATAACGCATTTTGATTTAAAAGATAATGCTTTAAGACGCTCTATACTTTTTGACGCAAAAGCCGATATTTTGCTTTACGGCATGGCTGAAATTGCAACGCTTGCGCTTGCCAATGCCCTAAAAAACAATGAGGATTGGAAAAGTATAAACGGGCTTTGTTATATTTCAAAAGTGCCGGTTGGCACTTTTTTGGGGTTACCATCCTTTGAAGACTGCAAAGCAAATTCCGACATTTTTACAAAAATGTTTAATACGTTTTATAAAAATAATAACCATGGGCTTGTGCAAAAACACGACAACCGCTACCTTGTGCAAAATCCTCAAGCACCCACCCTAACGCAACAACAACTAGACAAAATCGCAAGCATGAAGTTTATGCGCGAAGTTCACCCACATTACCTTAAAAAAGGTATAGTTAAAGCGCAAGACACCATAAAATTTTCTATTGCTTCTCACAGAGGTTGCGTGGGCGAGTGTAACTTTTGCGCAATTACGCTACACCAAGGTAAAAGCGTGGTTTCAAGAAGCCGTGAGTCTATAAAAGCTGAAGCCGATTATTTAACAACCTTTAAAGATTTTAAAGGTTATATAACCGACATTGGCGGGCCGACAGCTAATATGTACGAAATTGCTTGCAAAACGCATAGTATGGCAGGCAGTTGCGGGGATAAGCGGTGTTTGTATCCCGACGTGTGCAAAAATTTAGTTTTCGCCCATGACAAGCAATTAGATATGTTTAAAGAAGTGTTAAAAAATCCGAAAATAAAAAAGATTTTTGTAGCTTCGGGCATTAGGTATGATTTGGTATGTTCGGACAAAGTATGCGGGCAAAATTATATTAATGCCATTGCTAATAACCATACTTCAGGGCAACTTAAAATAGCGCCTGAACATACAGACGACAATATTTTGCGCCTTATGGGCAAGCCCAAAAGTGAAATTTTAAAGAAGTTTGTAGAAATGTTTAAGAGGACTAAACCAGTGACAGACAGCAAGTCTCCCATTTACTTAACTTATTACTTTATAGCGGGATATCCCGGTTGCACTGAAACCGAAATGAAAAACTTAAAAAAGTTTGCTTCTTCAAAACTAAAAATACGCCCCGAGCAAGTACAAATTTTTACCCCTTCCCCTTCTACATACGCAACGCTTATGTATTACACAAAAAAAGATTTAAACGGAAATGCCATAAGCGTTGAAACCGACCGTAATAAAAAACAAAAACAAAAAGATATTTTGCTTGGTTAAGCTTTTTCCTTTACGGTTTTTGCTTTTGCTTTGGGTTTAACTTTTGCTTTGGTTTTAGGTGCCTTGGGCTTTTTGTCGGTTTTACTTTTTGGCATACTTGAGTCTTCTACTTTTTTATTTTGCAGGGCGCTAACGCTCCAAAGTTTTTCAAGCGCGTAGGCAGTTCGGGTTGTTTCGTCCATAATATGTACTACAAGCCCGCCATAGTCTAAAACGCGCCAGTTTGAGGCGGGTTTGCCGTCTCTATGAAGCGGCATTAGCGAGTAGTTTGCTTTAAACTCTTGTTCTATAGCGCTTGAAACGGCGCTAACCTGCGTACTTGAGTTTGCCGTCATAAAAACAAAATAATTTGTAATCGGCGTAAGCTTAATTACATTAAGCATTTGTACATCTTCACATTTTTTATCTTCAGCTATTTTTACGGCCGCGCGAGCAAGCGCCAAGTAGTTAATTTTTGCCATATTTCCCCTTTTAAAAAGTAATATTTAATTTCTGCTTATTCTATCAAGTTCATCGTAAATTTTGCTGTCTTTTCCCATAAAAATTTCTATGTCTCTACGGGTTGCGGTATTTGGGAAGTTAATTATAACTCCCGCGCCTAAAATATTTTTAATTTCAAGAGCGCACGCAAAGTTTGCCCTGTAATTTTTTATTATGGTAGTATCATAACGGGAGCGCGTACTGGACCATTCAAAAATATCAAAATTATTTTGCCTGAGTCTCCAAGAAGTCATTTCTGCCAAGCGCCGTATACCCGAGGCATTTATAACGTTAATAACGGGCGGTCTGCCTGAAGCAAGAGGACTTAAATTAATATTTGCAAACATCTTTTTAGCAGATATTACGGAACTTTCGTTTAGGGGTTCTATACGCCTACGGTTGTTGTGCCATGGATATTCAATAAAAATTATATCTCTTAACGGTTCGTATTTACTAACATGCATTATTAAGTTAAACATTGAAAGCTTAGGCATATCGGTATTTAAGAGTTCATAATTTTCAAAAACGGCGCGCGTAAAATCTATAAAACTGTTGCGGGCAGACTTCCCTAGAAATTCTATCAAACGTATTTGTGCGGCAAGGCGCATATTTCTGTATTCGGTGTTGATATAAGTTTCTATAACAGGCACATGGGAAAAGTCGTTAAGGTTAATTACAAAAGTGTAATAGTTTTGCAAAACACCACCTGACAGGCGCCTTACTTTAGCAAACATCGCATAAGTTTTTTCCTCAAGGCTAAGTTCGGGGCGACCGAAAAAAGCAAAGTTTAAATTTCTGCTTCGCCCGACGCGCTCTAAAACCGTAATTTCGGGGTTAAATGATAAAACCCTTATTAAATTATTTTTTGTGTCATAGGTTATATAAAGCACGTCTGCAGTGTAATCGGTATAAAGCAAAACTTTAAAATTTAAGGGTTTGCCGGTAGAAATTTTTTGGCTTAAAGGGTCAGTGCGATACATATGTATGGCGCTTGCCATTAAGGCAATTCCTAAAAGCAATACAAAGTAATTAAAAATTTTATTTAACATGATAATAATTCCAAGCTTTAATGCTTAAAGGGTTAAGCCACTGCCCGCATTCAAGCACATAATTTATCTTTCCAAAAAGCGCCTGCTTAAAAGCTCTATCCAAGTTTTGACAAGCAAGTTTTTGTAATTTTTTGGTTTGGCTTTCCCTGCCCGCGCAATAGTCTGCCACAAAAACTATTTTTGCCAGTTCGCTTATGCTGGGTGCTGCGGTTGTATGATATTTTATGGCGTTTAAAATTTGTTTGTCATTAATGTTAAATTTTGTTTGCGCTATATGCGCAGACACATATGAATGCAATAAATGAGGAGCATGTTTTTGAATTTCTTTAAAACATTCTACTTTAAGTTTATTTTTAAGCGCGACTTTTATTAGTTCGCCCGCACTTATACCTTTTGCCGCGTCGTGTAAAAGCGCGGCAATTTTTGCACTTTGTTTAAGGCGCGCCGGCGCTAAACTTTCAGCTAACTTAGCCACACTTAAAGTGTGGGTATAACGTTCTTTTGTTAGCTTTAATTTTAGATAATTTAATATTTTTTTGTCCATGCTATTGATACAGTTTATTTTCAAGTATATAATCCGCAACAGCCTTACCTGTTAAAATGCTTAAATTTTCAGGGGATATTTTAACGGTATTTCTTATTGTTGTAGAAGAAATATCAGGCATTTGGTTTGAAGTAAAAAAAACCTTACCGTAATAAGACAGGCTTTTGTTTACTTGGGCATTTGGCCGGCGCGCTATAATTACGCTATAGTTATTTAAAATATCGTCTATATTTTTCCAATTTGGGAAGTCGTTAAACGAGTCTGCGCCTGCAAGCAAGTATACTTTTGAATTTTTGTATAAGCCTTGAAAATAGTTTAAGGTTTGGTAAGTATAAATGGGCTTTAGTTGTTCTATTTCAAAAAGGCTTAAAGAAAACTTGTTTTTATCTTTTAGCGCAAAACGCAACATTTGCAAGCGGTGCGCGGCGCTTACGGGAGGATAAGTTTTATGGGGCGCAATATAGGCGGGCACAAAAACAACTTCATCTAAAGCAAACTCTTCTGCGGCAGTTTCGGCAAGGCGAATGTGAGCAAGGTGTACGGGATCAAAACTGCCGCCGAAAATAGCAATTTTTTTCATTTTAAATTATTTCTATGTTTGCGTTTTCTGCCCAACCGGCAATGCCTTCAACATCAAGCCTAACCAAAGACCAACCGCCCGCACGAGACAGTACGGTTACCTGCCGGCCTTCATTAATTGCAAAAGCAAACGCGCTTTGGGTGGAAGGCTCCTCAAAAACTTCAAGCCTTTCAATAGCTATTGCCTGTGACCTAAAATAACCGTAATCGGCCTTGGCAAAAAATAAAAATCCGGTAATAAAAAATATAACCAATGCAACCAAAGCAGGTTTTTTGTATTTTTTTTCTTGCTTCAAAAGTAAAAGTCCGGTAAAAAGGCATAAAAAAAGCCCGCTAAGCAAAGCAATTACCGTAAATTCGTTTAAAGTCCCCCAATTTATCACCCAGTTTACCATTGCTTGGGCGAAGGGCACTTCAGGCTCTAAAGTTTGATGTCTCATATAGCGCATATTGTAACGAATATCAGAATTGCGGGGATTTAAATTAAACGCGCGCATGATATTAAGCATTGCTTTACCGAGGTTGCCGTCTCTGTAATAAGCTGACGCCAAATTGTAAAAAACCGCAGAGTTCCTGATATTGTCATACCTTATTAAAGATTCATATAGTTCTATGGCGCGTTGGTAACGCCCCTCTTCATAAGCCGTGCGCGCATTATTTAAAAGCGTTTGCTGGCGCACACTACCAAAAGCGAACGTACAAGCAAGACATAAAAAAATCGCTGTTATAATAATTTTTTTCATATTATTTTTTCCATATCTTTTATTATTACGTTTGTTATTATGTTAAAGTCTTCCATTGTCTGCTTTAAAGCGTGCGAATCTGATAATGCGGAAGAATATCTAGAATAGTCTGAGTTTACAAAAAAGTAGTCTAATTTTTGGATTGTTTCTTCACTTACAGAATGCTGTTTTAAAAGTGCGTATATTTTATCTCTAAGCAAAGCTTTCGCGTCTTTATCGGTAACGAATTTTATAAACTCGAAACATGCTTCGTTAATTGCGAAATAAAAGCTCGATACGTCTTCTTTTTGCAAATATTTACCGGCAAGTTTAAGATATTTTTTATAGCTTCTGTAGGCTCTGCGGCGGCGGTATGTGCGCGGGTCTAATTCTATTTGATACACATAAAGCCTGTAACCAAGCGCATACATTACAAAAAGTAAGTTTATTATTACAATAACGCTAAACCATGCGCTATCTAAAATATTTCTTGGTTGAAATCCGCTTATGCTTCTTATAATTTTTGCAGAGCGTATACCAATGCCTACTTCTCTTTGAGTGCCTTCAAATTCTAAAACCCGCGCCACATGGGTACCTCTGCCTACTTCTATTTCTATGGGAGCGGTTGTTAATGTAATATAGTCCAACCTGTCTAAATCAAAGTATGAAAACTCTATTGAAGGTATGCTTAAACGGCCATAAGTTCTTGGTACAACCCTGTACCTGAAAACTTTTGTAAATATGTTGGGATTTGCTGTAGAGCTGACATTACGCGTAGGTTCAAAAATTAAAAATTCATTTTCATTTAAGTTTACAACAGGGTCTGATATACCGTGAATGTTACCGTCTCCGGCAATTGCAACGGTAAGGGTAAACGGTTCGTTAACTACAACCCTTCTTCTGTCTACAAACGATCTTGCCGAAAACCTGCCGACTGCCCCTGAAAAGTTTTCAGGGCGGCCGTGTTCAGGAAGCGGAAACACCGTTACCCTGACCGTATTTGAATATAAAATATGGTTTTCTCTTGCCCCCCCCATAAGTGCCTGAAAAAAAGCAGTAGCGTCAATATTGCCGGTACTGGGGGCAATATCTAATGCGGAAATTGAAAGCTCCGCCGACTCAATATTTAATTCGCCCGTGCGTACGGGATAAAGCCTTGCTCTTACATCTATATACAAATAATTTATGCCGTCTATTAAAGTGTAGCCTGTAGTCGGGGTGGAAGCATTATTCCAAAAACCTACAAACATTGGCGGCGTAAACATTGGGTTTGTTGCAAGTTCCATATTAGTATAAAACCTTACATTATACGTTATACGCTGGTTTACAAATACCGCCGTAGAGTCAACGCGCGCTCTGACAAAAGCCCGCCCGCCGTCACTGCGTTGCAAACTGCTTGCCACCCTGTCGGCCTCGCCGGGGCGTACCACTTCTATATCGAAAGCTTGGGTTTGGTACGCTTGCCCCTGATAGTTTATTGTAAATTCGTTTACTTGAAAGTTTCCGTGCGTCCTTGGCGCTAAAGTATAACTGAAAGTTATAGTGTCTACGCCTGCGGGCGTGGTGGTATGTTCTCTGCCTGCAAAAAACACAACAAAGTCGCTCATTAAGGGAATAGTAGGGTTTTCCAATTCGCTAAACCTGCCGCTAACCACTACTTGAAAGTTTACAAATTCTCTAATTTCTACGCGATCTGAGCTTACGGATTGTTCTACCGAAATAATTTGGGCATACGCATTAGAACCGGCATACACCAACATAACCGTAAATAATAATTTAAAAAATATTTTTTTAATTTTCAGCCTGAACATTTTACCAATCCCTTATAGTACCGCGAGCCCTGTTATGATCTATATTTTCATTTACCAGAGGGTTTCTGTCTGCTTCAAGATAAAAGTTTAAAATACGCCTTATTTGGTCTTCGTCTATAGCACGCTCTTCATTTCTCCTTCTTGCTTCTCTTACGTCTTCGTCTAAATCTTCTTCTCTTCTAAAGTCAATGTCATCGGCGTCAGGGTCGGCAACTCTGTCCCTTTCTTCTCTGCCGCGCCTGCCAAATTCTTCCATAAGGTCTTGAAGTTCCTCTAAAAGTTGTTCTCTTTGAGCTTCACTTCTTTCTTCGGCTCTGTTAAGATTATCTAAAAGCCTTTGCATTTGGGCGATTCTTGCGTCATTATCCGCCCTGTCTCTTCCTATTTGCTGTTGACGCCTTTGAGCTTCCCTTTGTTGATCCTGCGCATAGCTAGACCGGCGCTGCATATCGGAAAGCCTGTCCATTGCCTGCATAAGTTCACGCTCAAGCGCTTCAGCTTGCTCTTGGGTTGCCTCGCCGCGTATTATTTGGCTGACAGATTCCATATGCCTTCTGCGAAGCTCCTCTTCGCGGCGACGCGCCTGCTCGGCTTCGCGGGCGGCAGTTTCTGCCTCGGACTGACTTCGTCTGGCATCTTGCTGTGCCAGACGAGTTTGCTCATTTGCCCGACGCTGGGCTTGGCTATACCTTTGTATTTCAAGTTCAGATCTGAGTTTTCTTTCTTGCACTAAGTCT
Source organism: Candidatus Proendomicrobium guianensium (assembly GCA_009785775.1). GTDB lineage: Bacteria > Elusimicrobiota > Endomicrobiia > Endomicrobiales > Endomicrobiaceae > Proendomicrobium > Proendomicrobium guianensium. The sequence goes on along the minus strand of WQVR01000014.1, from coordinate 1,117 downwards.
AAAGTACTTTCAACTCTTTCAAGATTGCTTTGTACTTCCCGTATCTGTTGCCTAAGGCTGTCGAGTTCTGCTTGCAATCTGGCTTCTTCAGCAAGGCGTTCTTCTTCACTTTGCGTTGTGTCATGTTCTATACTTCTGTCTAAGCGTTCTTGCGCGGAAGTCACGTTAGCTTCTAATTCTCTGAGCCTTCTTTGCGCGCGTCTAAGCATATCTTGATGTCTTGCCAAATTTTCTTGGCTTAAATATTCCTGATTATTTTCTAAATTTGCCGTCATTTCAGACATTGTTTCAACCTGCTGTTCTAAAGAACTTATTTCCCGACGCATTTGCCTGTTTTGCTGTTCTAAAAAATTTCTGGTTTCTGCCATGGCTTCTTGGTTAATGTCTCTTTGCTGTTGTGTAAGTTCATCGCTTGCAGCTTCATTTTGCCTTTCTTGAGCGCTCTGCTGTTGACGTTGGTTATTATCAGCCATATCTCTGTGCGCTTGTCTAAGTTCTTGTGCAAGCCTAATTTGTTCTTGACGGGCTTGTATGGCTTGTGCGTTTGCGAGTTCTTGTGTTTGCCTTTCTAAATTTTCCCGTTCTCTTTGAGACTCTGCTATTTGTTGTTCAAGCCTTTGCAATTCGGCATTATTTTGAGGGTCGGTTTCTCTTATTTCTTCACGCTGGCGCTGAAGGCTTTCTTGACGCGCCCTTGCCAAGGCAACCTGCTCTTGCAAGTTTCGCCGTTGAGCGTTGTCTAATCTTGCCTGTTCTCGGTTAAGCTCGTTTCGTCTTTGACGCTCTTCGTTTATTTGATGTTCCAATGCTTGTTGCGCTTCATTGTTTTCAGGGTCACTTCTTCTCATTTCATCAAGTTGGCGCTGAAGACTTTCTTGACGGTCTCTGGAGTGCTCCAACTGTTCTTGCAAATTTTGCCGCTGAGCACCTTCTAAACTTGCCTGCCGGCGATTAAGTTCGCTTTGCCTTTGGCGTTCTTCCGCTATTTGACGTTCTAATTCTTGTTGTGCTTGGCGATTTTGAGGGTCAGTTCTTCTTACTTCTGCAAGCTGGCGCTCTAAACTTTCCTGACGGTCTCTGGCATGGTCTAGCTGTTCTTGCAAATTTTGCCGCTGGG
>WQVR01000013.1 GCA_009785775.1 Candidatus Proendomicrobium guianensium | reverse complement strand
CAAACTCTATACTTATAAAAGAACTTACGCCATTCAGCCTTGGCGCTTTAATAGCTATGTATGAGCACAAAATATTTACGCAAGGCGTTTTGTGGCGCGTTAATAGTTTTGACCAGTGGGGCGTAGAACTTGGCAAAGTGCTTGCAAACGCCATTTTGCCTGAACTTTCCGGCGCATTAACAAACTCTCGCGATAGCTCTACAAACTCGCTGATAAAAACTTATGTAGATAACAAAAAACAATAACATAAACCTTTCTTTTTTTTAATATTGTAATAAATTCCTCAAGCTTGAAACTGCAAGGGTATGTAAATGTCTGTAGTAAAAAAAATAAATATTTTACTTGCCAGAATGCCGGTAATAGTTAATACTTTTCCCGCGATAGCTTTGCCTTGCTTAGTAGCTGTTTTAAAGCAAAACGGATACAGCGCAAAGTCTGACGATGTAAACATAAGTATACGCAGTTTTCCAAATACTAACTATGTAGACGGCAACTTTGTGTCTTATGAAACACAAAAAGCGTTTTTTGAAGAACATAAAAGCTATTTTGAGGGTTGGGCTGAAAGTGTTATAAGCTCAGGTGTTAACGTTTTAGGCTTTAGCTTATGGCGTACAAATGAAAATATTACCAGGCTGACCGCGGAAATTGTAAAACAAAAAAAACCTGAAATTAAAATTATTTACGGCGGCCCGGGTGCTGCGTTGTATAGTCCTTCTGACGTTCTTGAAAGTAAAGTTGTAGATGTTGTAGTATGGGGTGAAGGCGAAGAAACTTTGCTTGAAGTGCTTGAAAAATTTGAAAACAATGAAAGCTTAGAGTATGTTAAGGGAATAAGTTTTTTAAGCAAAGACGGTTTTGTTAAAAATAATCCGCCCCGTTCTGAGATTGAAGATTTAAACGCTTTGCCGTTTATAGATTTATCCGGCATAGATATAGAAAAATACCCCGTCAAATCTATTCCGCTTATGTTTGCCAGGGGATGCAGTTGGCGCTGTAAATTTTGTGAATGTTTTGTTACCTGGAAAACATACAGAACAAGAACCGCCGATAATATTTTTAACGAAATTCTTTTAAGGCTAAAAGAGTTTAAGAGAGAAAGATATTACTTTCAGTTGTATGACTGTGCTTTAAATCAAGACCTAAAAATGCTTGGCGAGTTATGCGCTAAAATAATTTCACTTGGGCTTCCTAAAGGGACCATCACCTTTGGCGGTTGTGCTAAAATAATGAGCGCAATGGATTTTGATTTTATTAAAAAGCTTTCCTTGGCAGGTTTGGATAATTGGGCATTTGGGGTAGAAAGTGGCAGCGACAAGGTTTTAAAACTTATGGGAAAACCTTATACGGCCGCTAAAGCCGAGGAAGTTTTAAAAAACGGTTATGAGCTTGGAATCGCGCAGTCATATAATATAATTGTAGGTTTTCCGGGTGAAACAGAAGAAGACTGGGATAAAACGATAAGCTTTATTGAGCGCACGTCAGAATATGTAAATGATGTTAATTTTTGTTATATGATGATGTCAAGTAGTCAGGTGCAAGAGCGCTTCAAAAACAATATTGCATATAACGAAGGTTTTGACGCAAAAAAATGGGTATCGCTGGACGGTACAAATACATTCGAAATCCGCGTAAAAAGAATGGAGCGCCTTGAAGAAAGAATTTTAAAATCAACCAAGCTTTTAAAGAAAGATCCTATGCATTATGTTAAAAAATTGTTGTAATTTGTTATGCCAAACCAATTGCTTGACTATCACTTAAAATTATATATAATATAAAGATAGGTTAAATATTTATTAAATCTTGTTCAAGGCAGAGTCGCGTATTATGGCTGAAAATCCTAGTTCTAAAATCAAGGGTTGTGTATCAGAAGTTGTAAATATAGACACAACCGGCCTTCCTTCAACCTATAATGACACTAAAATAGTTATTTTGCCGCGCGACCCTGTGTGGCTTTTTGTGTATTGGGAAGTTCCTAAAGCAAAAATTGAAGAACTTAAAAACGCTTGCGGCAGTGATTTCGACGCGGCGCGCCTTACGGTGCGCGTATATGATATAACCGATATAAGCTTTACAGGCGATAATGCCAATAGAACCTTTGACGTTTCCGTAAACCCCAACTCTGAAAACTGGTACATAAACGTGGGCGAGCATAACCGCGTCTGGTGCGCCGATATAGGCTATATTGTAGCGGGCGGAAAATTTATTTCTGTTGCGCGTTCTAACCCTATTGCTATGCCGCGTCAAGGGGTTTCGGCAATAACAGACGAGCAGTGGGGCTTATTAAAGCTTGAGTTTGACAAACTTTTTAAACTTACCGGCGGCAATTTAAGTTCAGCGGAACTTGTTGCGCTTATGCGCGCGCGTTGGGAGCAAATAACAAATTTAAGCCTCCCTTCAAGCCGCGGAGCTTTGCCATCGTCTTCTTTGTCAAGTATGGCGCTTCCCGCACAAAACCGCGAACACCCGCAAAGCCAACATAAAAACAAAAACTTTTGGCTTAAAGCAGATACTGAAATTATAATTTACGGCGCTACCGAGCCCGACGCGGAACTTTCCGTGCAGGGCAAACATGTGCCGCTTTCTAAAGACGGCTCGTTTACTTTGCGCTTTTACTTAAAAGACGGCGAACACTCCTACCCGATAGAAGCAACGTCAAGCTGCAAAACAATGCAAAAAAAGATAACATTTGTAGTTAAAAGAGAGACAAAATAAGCACGCACCAAACTAATAATATGCAGTGTTTTTTATATTCTTCGCGACTGATTTGGAACCCTTATAAAGCTTTGCCCTTCAAAACGCATAAAGCATTGCGCCTTGTGCGTAGCGTAGACAGACTAAAACCTCAAAGGTCGGGCAAAAATGGCTAAGGGTTACTGGTGCCTGCAACTTCATGCCCACCTGCCTTTTGTGCGCCACCCCGAATACCCTGATTTCTTAGAGGAAGACTGGCTCTACGAAGCAATCTCCGAAACCTACATACCCCTGTTAATAGTGTTTGAAAACTTTCTAAAAGACGGCGTAGATTTTCGCCTTACAATGACAATTACGCCATCGCTTGCCAATATGCTTTCAGACTCTATGTTGCAATCCCGCTACTACAATAAACTTAACAAGCTTATAGAACTTTCCGAAAAAGAACTTTGGCGCACGCAAAACACCGAGTTTGCACCGGCGGCCGAAATGTATGAAACAAAACTTAAAGCCATACGCCATCTTTGGCATAGCTACCACGGTAATATTTTAAACGCTTTCAAAAAATTTCAAGATTTAGGCAAAATAGAAATTATTACCTGTTGCGCCACGCACGGTTTTTTGCCGCTTACGGGTAATGACAGCGCCATAAAAGCGCAAATCCGCGCCGCTGTTAAAGATTATGAGCGCCACTTCGGGCGGCGTCCGCGCGGAATTTGGCTTGCCGAATGCGCTTACCGCCCCGGTGTAGATGAATTTTTGAAAGAAGAAGGAATAAGGTTTTTCTTTTTGGAATCTCACGGCATACTTTACGGAACGCCGCGCCCCAAGTACGGAATTTTTGCGCCGGTGTACTGCCCGTCGGGAGTGGCGGCGTTTAGCCGCGATATAGAAACAGCGCATCAGGTGTGGAGCGCGGAGTCCGGCTATCCCGGAGACCCCGCATATCGCGAATTTTACAGAGATTTAGGCTATGACTTAGACTACGACTATGTAAAACCTTACCTGCATGATGACGGCGTGCGGCGCAATATAAGCATAAAATATCACCGTATTACAGGCAAAGTAGGCCTTACCGAGAAAGCCCCCTACATTCCCCGTGACGCCGTAAATAAAGCGGCCGAACACGCCGGAAATTTTGTGTTTAACAGAGAACGCCAGATAGAATATTTGCGCGATGCCCTTGAAAAAGAACCTCTGGTAATTTCTATGTACGACGCCGAGCTCTTCGGGCATTGGTGGTTTGAGGGTCCTGATTTTATAAATTTCTTGTTTCGCAAAATTGCTTTTGACCAAAACACTTTTAAGCCCGTTACGCCTATAGAATATTTAGATATGTTCCCGAAGCATCAGGTAATAACGCCTTCGGCTTCCAGTTGGGGAGATAAAGGCTACTACGAAGTTTGGCTTAATAATACTAATGACTGGATATATAAACACCTTCACAAAGCCGAAAGCCGCATGGAAGAGTTGGCTAAAAAATTTCCCGACGCACAAGGCATTTTGGCGCGCGCGCTTAACCAAATGGCGCGCGAGTTAATGCTTGCGCAATCTTCAGACTGGGCTTTCATTATGACAACACGCACAATGGTCGAATACGCCGAAAAAAGAACTAGACAACATGTGATAAATTTCATATCATTATATGACCAAATAAACGAAAATCGTATAGACGAAAGCTTTTTATCGGGGCTAGAGTACAAAAACAATATTTTTCCTAATATGGACTACAAAATTTTCTTGTAGACGTTCCGGGTGTTTTGCTATAAAGGTATTTAAAAGGGGTTTTAATTTTTTATGCCACATGAAATAATATACATCAACCTTGTAGTAGTTTTTTTAATTGTTCTCTTTTTTATAAACAGAGAAAGGCGCAAGGTGGCGCGCTACACAGACGAACAACACAAAAAAATTGTAGATCTTGAAAATAAACTTCAAATAAACTCTCTGGATTTAGACAACTTGCTTGTAATGCTTGCCGGCCTTCACGAATTCGGCATGACGGCTACAGGCATAATTTTAAAAGAAGAACTGGCGCAAAGCGTGGTAGAAGTTGCCTGCAAACTTATACATTCAAATACCGGCTCTTTAATGCTAATAGATAAAAACGAAAACGACCTCTACATAGCCGCAAGCCGCGGTATACCTACAAACATTGCAAAAAACACCCGCATGAAAATAGGCGAAGGCGTTGCAGGGCGCGTTGCCCACACCGGTAAGCCCATATTTGTTGAAGACATAGAAACAGACGTGCGGTTTTTAAGGTCTAATGTTGTAGAGCGCTATACGTCTAAATCATTTATATCCGTGCCGCTTAGGGTTAAAAACCGTATAGCCGGCGTTTTAAATATTAACGCGCCTGAAGTTAACACCCGCCTTGAAGACAGAGACGTAAGGCTTCTTACAATACTTGCCGACCAAGCCGCAATGACGCTTGAAAACATAGAACTTTACAATAACTTGCAAGACTTCTACTTTGAAATGGTGCAAACTCTTGCGCGCGTTATAGACGCTAAAGATTCTTACACCCACGACCACGCAGACCGCGCCCGTCACTACGCAAAACTTATAGCCACGCGTATGCACTTGCCGCAAGCCATAATAAGGCATATAGAGTACGCGGCGCTCATGCACGATATCGGCAAAATAGGCATAGACGAAAACATACTCAAAAAACCCGGCAAATTAACTCCTGAAGAAATAGAAGTTATAAAAAAACATCCTTCCATAGGCAACAAAATTATAGCGCCTGTAACGTTTTTATCACCCGTGGCGCCAATGGTGTTGTATCACCAAGAATGGTATAACGGCAAAGGCTACCCTGAAGGGCTTGCCGGTGAAGAGATACCCCTTGGCGCGCGCATAGTTGCCGTAATAGACGCTTTCGACGCCATGACTTCAGACCGCCCATACAGAAAAGCTCTGTCGGTTGAAATTGCCATAGGCGAACTTAAAAAGTGCGCCGGCACGCAGTTTGATCCCGACATTGTAGATATCTTCATAAACATTCTCCAAGAAGAAAGTGCAGCGATACCTTCCTGAAATTAGCTTAGGGGCTTTTCTTTGAGCGGCGTTTTATACATAGTACCAACGCCCATAGGCAACCTTGAAGATATTACTTTGCGCGCAGTAAGCGCCTTGAAAAATTGCGATGTTATAGCCTGTGAAGATACCCGCCACACCTTAAAACTTCTTTCGCATTTATCTATATCTAAACCGCTTATAAGTTTTTACTCTTACAATCAAAATGCCCGCATACCCGGTATTATAAATTCTTTAGTTAACGGCAAAAATATCGCTTTGGTTTCAGATTCCGGCACCCCCGGCATTTCCGACCCCGGATATTTGCTTGTAAAAGAAGCTATAACAAACGGCATTAATGTTGTGCCGCTTCCGGGAGCTACCGCAATTACAACGGCTCTGGTGGGCTCAGGCGCACCTACGGATGGTTTTATTTTTTTAGGTTTTTTAAAGCGTAAAACAGGTAAAATGAAGAAAGAGTTGCAGGAAGCTTCGGGTCTTGGTAAAACTATTATTTTTTATGAATCTCCGCACAGAATATTAAAGACGCTTGCTACGCTTGAAGATGTTTTTGGCGCAGATACACAAATTTGCTTAGCGCGCGAAATGACAAAAAAATTCGAAGAGTTTATACGCGGAAGTATTGTTGAAGTTTTAAAGGCGCTAAGCGAGCGTGAAAAAGTGTTGGGCGAATTTGTTGTGGTAGTATCGCCCGCAGTGTCGGCTCAAACCGATTGATAAGGCAGTTAAATTATGATAATCTTTAGCTTATAATTTTAGTAAAAGGGAAAAGTCATTATGATAAGGGTATCCATAGTAGGCGTTGGCGGATATGTCGGCGAAGAACTTTTAAAAATATTGTCGCGCCATCCAAGCGTCAAAATTACGGGTGTGTATGATAAAGCGGCAGAAGAAGGCATTAAAGATTTAAAAGAAATATACCCTTGGTTTGGAAGTTTAAACCTGCAAGTACTTCCCTTAGACGCCGCAAAAATTGCCGAAACTTCCGACGTGGTTTTTTTGGCAATTCCACACGGCGTAGCTTTTGAAGTTGTGCCAAGCCTTATGGACGCAGGCGTAAAAGTTATAGATTTATCGGCAGACTTCAGAATAAAAGACGCCGCAGTATACGAAAATTGGTACAAAGTAAACCACACGGCAAAAGAGTACATAAAACAAGCTGTTTACGGGCTGTCAGAAATTAATAATACAGCTATAAAGGAAGCTTCGCTTATAGCAAACCCGGGGTGTTACCCTACATCAGTGCTTTTGGGGCTTGCGCCCGCGATTAAAGGCGGCTTTGTAAACGCAGACGGCATTGTTATAGATTCCCAAAGCGGCATTTCAGGCGCAGGCCGTCAAATCGCGCAGGAATATTTTGAGCGGGAGCACCCTAATGCCCGCGCTTACGGCTTAGGCGGTACACACCGCCACATACCTGAAATTGAACAAGAACTTTCAACCCTGTTCGGCGAAACCGCAACAATAGCGTTTACCCCGCATATTATACCGCTTGAAAGGGGAATGATATCTACAATATATGCAAACCTTGCGGGTTCTTCTAATGTAGATGAAATTAGCCGGTATTATCAAAAATTTTATAAAGATAAACCTTTTGTAAAATTTTTAGCAGACACAAGCCTCCCGTTTACAAAAAGAGTGCAAGAAACAAACTTTTGCGAAATCGCGCTTGCCGTTGACGCGCGCACAAAAAAACTTATAATTGTTTCGGCTATAGATAATTTAATGAAAGGCGCAAGCGGTCAAGCCGTACAAAATATGAATATTATGTTTGGCATAAAAGAAGCAGAGGGTTTAATATAATGTTGCCTAAAGGGTTTAAAGTCGGCGGCGTAAAGTGCGGAATTTATGAAAAAGGCGTAAAAAAAGATATCGCCGTTTTTGTTTCAGAAACCCCCGCCTCAGCCGCTGGAATGTTTACCAAAAGCGTTACAAAAGCTGCGCCGGTAATATTTGACATTAACTTACTTAGCAAAAGTAAAAAAATAAATGCCGTAATTGTAAACTCCGGCTGCGCTAATGCTTGCACGGGTAAAAAAGGTTTAGATGACGCCGCAAAAATGGCGCAACTTACACAAAAGGCGTTTAACTTGCCTGATAATTCTGTGCTTGTAGGCTCTACGGGCGTTATAGGGCAATACTTGCCAATGGACAAAATTGTCCGCGGAGTTGAAGCATTAAAAAATGCAGTTGGCACAAAAAGTATCGATGAAAAAAATGCCGCACAAGCCATAATGACAACAGATACTTACCCTAAGTATATTTCGAAGAAGTTTAAAATTAATGGTGGCTTAGCCACCGTATGGGGTTGTGCTAAGGGCGCGGGTATGATACACCCAAGTATGTCCTTTAACGGGCTACACGCAACCATGCTTTCATATATACTTACAGACGCCTATATTGAAACTAAAACATTGCAGAAATGTTTAGAAACTGCTGTTAAACAATCTTTCAACTGCATTTCGGTAGACGGCGACACTTCAACAAATGACACTGTTATAATTTTAGCTAACGGCGCTTCGGGCGTAAAACTTTCAGGCGCAAACCTTAAAACATTTCAAAACGCGCTTAATGAAATAACATTAAGCCTTGCAAAAGACATTGCCCGCGATGGCGAGGGCGCTACAAAGTTTGTAGAAATAGAAGTGTCGGGTGCCGCAAGCGCGGCGTGCGCGGCGCAAATCGCTTCAACAATAGCAACATCTCCTTTGTTTAAAACCGCGATTTTCGGTCGCGACGCCAACTGGGGCAGAATAATTGCCGCAGCAGGCAGGGCGGGCGTTAATTTTGACCCTTACAAAGCGGATATATTTGTAGGCAGCCTTAAAGTTTGCAAAAAAGGGCAAGCAGTTGTCTTTGACGAAAGTAAAGCAAAAAAAATACTAAACAAAAAAGAAATTAAAATTACTTTAAACTTAAACGACGGCAAATACTCTGCAAAATATTACACTTGTGATTTTTCCTTAGACTATGTGAAAATTAATGCCGACTACAGAAGTTAGGCTAAGGGTTGTCTGCGCGCGTCGCGCCTAAGTGAAAAATACTTCGCTAGAAAAATCGTTAAAATACAGGGACTAATCATATGAAAAAAATGCACAAACTTACAAAAGAAACGGCAGGGGACATTTTAAATAAATGCGCCCAAACCCTAAACGACGGCGGTATTGCGGTTGTGCCTACCGAAACCGTTTACGGCTTTGCCTGCGACGCTTTTAATATAGAAGCGCAAAAGAAAATTTATGCTATTAAAGGAAGAGATTTCAGGAAACCCTTAATTTTGTTTCCAGACACAATAGAAAACGCAAGGATGTTTGTTGATATTCCCAACGACGCTATAAAAATAATTAACAAATTTTGGCCTGGGCAGCTTACCTTGGTTTTTGCCACTACCGAAATGGGCAAAATGGTTTCCGGCGGAAGAAAAGACCTTGGCGTGAGAATTCCGGATAATAAATTTTTACTAAATCTTTTAAAAACGTTTAAGAAACCGCTTTTTACGACGTCTGCAAATTTGTCGGGAACAAAAAGCATAAAAAATGGCGATGACGCCCATATATTTGAAGACCATGCCGATATTATAATAAATTCGGGCATTTGCAAATTTTCATTAGAATCTACCGTGATAGATATGATAAAGTTTCCTTACATTGTAATAAGGAAAGGGTGTTTGGATACTAAAAAAATTTTAGCTTGCATATAGTTTACTTTGCTTTTTTCGTTTATACTTCGTTACGCGCCCGCTCACATACGGCGCTTCGCTCCAAAGTATGCTTCGCCAGCGCAAGCCTCGTCTAAACGAAAAAATCTTCGTAAATTTAGGGCTTGTCTAAAAAAGAGTTAATATAAATTTTATAATATAGGAGTTTGTAATGGATTGTTTAAGAAAAGAAGACCCCGAAATTTTAAATTTAATTTCAGAAGAAGCCGCGCGGCAGGAAGATACTATCGAACTTATAGCTTCTGAAAACCATACCTCGCAAGCCGTAATGCAGGCGCAAGGCTCGCTGCTTACAAACAAATATGCCGAAGGCTACCCCGGAAAACGCTACTACGGCGGCTGTGAAGTTGTAGATAAAATAGAAGAACTGGCAATTTCACGTGCTAAAGAACTTTTCAAAGCCGAACATGTAAACGTACAAGCCCACTCCGGCGCGCAAGCCAATATGGCAAGCTTCTTGGCTTTAATAAAACCCGGCGATACTGTTATGGGTATGGATTTAGCCCACGGCGGGCATTTATCGCACGGTAGTCCCTATAACTTTTCAGGCAAATATTTTAATATAGTTCCCTATACCGTAACAAAAGATACCGAAGTTATAGACTATGACTTACTTGCAAAACTTGCCCAAGAACATAAACCCAAACTTATAGTTACGGGAGCCTCAGCTTACTCGCGCATTTGGGATTGGAAAAAAATTCAAGAAATAGCTGATAGCGTTGGCGCGTTTCACATGGCAGACATTGCCCACTACGCAGGGCTTATAGCCGCAGGCGAATATCCATCGCCGATAGGTTATGCCGATATTGTTACCACTACAACCCACAAAACGTTGCGCGGTCCCAGAGGCGGCATGATAATGTGCAAAGAAAAATATGCTAAAGCCGTAAATTCGGCAATTTTCCCTGGAATTCAGGGCGGACCTTTAATGCACGTTATAGCGGCAAAAGCGGTATCGTTTAAAGAGGCGCTGGAGCCTTCTTTTAAAGAATATCAAAAGCAGGTTAAAGTTAATGCCGCGTTATTTGCACAGGAAATGCAAAAAGGCGGCGTGCGCGTGGTTTCAGGCGGTACAGACTGCCATATGTTTTTAGTAGACTTACAAAAACTTAATGTTAACGGTAAAGACGCTCAAATCGCGCTAGAGCGCGCCGGCATAACAACAAACAAAAATACAATACCTTATGACACGCAAAAGCCCACAATAACTTCTGGTATACGCATAGGCACGCCCGCCATTACAACGCGCGGAATGAAAGAGGCAGAAGTTAAAAAAATCGCTGGGCAAATAGTAGAAATCCTAAAAAACATTAATGACGAAGCCGTAATAAACAAAGTTAAATCCGAAGTTGCCGCACTTTGCAGACAGTTCCCAGTATACTAGGAGATTATAAATGTCACAGCATATATTTGATAAAGTAACACCCGCATTGCTTGAAGCAATGCCTTATGAGTACAAAGGCAAAGATATTAAAGTTCATATAGAAACCGAAGAATTTACCTGCCTTTGCCCGTGGACAAAACTTCCGGATTT
>WQVR01000012.1 GCA_009785775.1 Candidatus Proendomicrobium guianensium | reverse complement strand
TACGGTATGGGCGTCTAAAACGGCATTATCTTTTGTGCCTATAACATTTGAAATAAGGCTTTTTCTTGAAAATGCCCCGACTACCGCTGTATTTAAAGATTTAAATGTGTTTAAGTGTTTTAAAAGTGTATAGTTATGTTCTAAAGTTTTCCCAAAGCCTATGCCGGGGTCAGAGGCGATACGGTCTTTTTCTATTCCCTGTTCTAATGCAAAATGTATTTGTTTATGTAAAAAACCAAAAATTTCGCCCACTACGTCGTTATATTTAGGGTTTTTCTGCATTGTGCTTGGCGTGCCTTGCATATGCATTATAACTACGCCTGCTTTGGCAGAAGCTACAACTTTTGCCATACCCTTTTTTCGAAGTCCGTAAATGTCATTAATAATGCTTGCGCCTGTACCAAGTACTGCTTTTGCAACTTCAGGTTCAAAAGTATCAACTGAAATCGGAATTTTCACTTTTTTACTTATTAATTTTAATACAGGAATTAAACGTTTAAGTTCTTCTTTTACGCCTATTGCTTTGCTTCCGGGGCGCGATGTTGCCGCACCTAAATCTATAATATCTGCGCCGTTACGCTGCAAGTTAAGGGCTGTTTGCAATGCTTCCTCAGGAGTTTTTGCGTACTGCCCCGAGAAAGAATTAGGGTCTAAATTTAGTATGCCCATAATTAAAGGCTTTTTGGAATAATTAAGCTTTCCCGTAGCGTGCTTAAGGAGCTTTGCTCTTTTTAAATTAATAGCTTCGATATTTGCTTTTAGCGCTTTCAGACCGAAAGGCTGTAAGCTAAGTTTATCAAGTAAACGCTCTATATTTCGTGTAGAGCCGACAAGCACAACCTTTGAAACGCCTTTTTTGAAGCGGCTTATGTCGCTTGAAACGGCAACATCAGCTCCGCAGGAAAGCGCTTCTTGTTTTAAAATGTTTGCCGCGCGGTTGTCTAAGTTTTCTATAACAAAAACCTGCGGCACGGCTTTTTTTGAAAGAAGCTTCACGGCATAATCATCGCAAGCGGTAGTTTTTATAAAGTCTTGCGCTTCTTTTGGGGAATTTATTTTTACTTTTCTAATAATCATTTTGGTTGTTGTTTTGCGGATTACCGGTAACATTAGGCTTTTATTAAAGATAATGCTTCTGCGCGTGTGCTTGCGTCATCCATAAATACGCCGCGTACCGCGGAAGTTATCATTTTGCTGCCGGGCTTTTTTACGCCGCGCATTGTCATGCACAGTTGTTCTGCTTCTATTACTACCATAACGCCGCGGGGCTTTGCGGCTTTCATTATAGCGTCTGCAATTTGTTTGGTTAAGCGTTCTTGAATTTGTAAGCGTTGTGCGTAGGCTTCTACAACTTTAACCAAGTTGGAAACCCCCACAAGCCTGTCTTTGTCGGGCAGGTAGGCAATATGCGCTTTGCCATAAAAAGGAAGCAAATGATGTTCGCAAAGAGAATGCATAGAAATATCTTTAACTAAAACTATTTCGTCGTGGTTTTCTACGCCGTAATGCACGGGCATAAGTTTTACGGGGTCTATAGTTTTGCCTGAAAGCGCTTCTTTGTAAAATTCGGCAACGCGCTTTGGGGTGTTTAAAAGACCTTCGCGGTTTGTGTCTTCCCCTAAGGCCTCCAGCAAAAGCTTTATGGCTTTTTGGGCTTTTTGAGAATCAAATGCGCGCTTTGGGGCTACGGGAGAAGTTTTATTTTTCATCGGTTGTATTCGCACTTGTGTCAGGATTTGTATTAGTATTTTCAGCGGCAGAAACGCTTGCTTCTGGTTGCCCTTCTTTTTGCTTCGCCGCAGGCTGTTCTTTTTGAGCGTCTGCGGGCGCTACAGCAGGCTCTTTATCTTTAGGGGTTTCAGCGTTTTTTTGCGCTTCCGCCGATGGCTGTGGAGGAACGGCTTTTTCAAATGGCGGCAATTCCTCTCCTTTCATTATTTTTTCTACTTCGTCGCAGTTTAAGTTTTCGCGCTCGATAAGTTTGTCTACAAACGTTTTTAAAATGCCCATATTTTCAGATAATATTTTTTTGGCTTTTTCGTTTGCGGTGTCTATTATGGCTTTTACTTCGGCGTCTATAAGTTCATTAGTTTTTTCTGAGTGGGTATTATTGCGCGAAAAGTCGCGCCCTAGAAACACTTCGCCGTTTTCACGGCCAAGTGCAAGCAGTCCCACTTTTTCGCTCATGCCGAATTCGGTTACCATACGAGTAGCAATTTCAGTTGCTTTCATAATATCGTTTTGGGCGCCTGTTGTAATTTCGTTAAATACAATCTCTTCGGCAGCTCGGCCTGCAAGTAATATGGCAAGGCGGCTTTCCAGTTCGGTTTTAGATGTTAAAAATTTGTCTTCATTGGGTAACTGTAAGGTGTAGCCAAGCGCGGGTCCGCGCGGAATAATTGTTACTTTATGTACGGTATCAGCGCAGGGAAGTTTTTTTGCTACTAAGGCATGCCCCGCTTCGTGATAGGCGATAATGTTTTTTTCTTTTTCACTTATAATGCGGCTTTTACGCTGGGGGCCTGCTATAATGCGCTCTATTGCTTCTTCCAAATCTTTTTCAGTAACGGCAGTGTGGTCTTTGCGTGCGGCAAGTAGCGCGCTTTCATTAACAACATTTGCTAAGTCCGCGCCGGTAAAACCGGGGGTGCGGCGGGCTACTACAGCCAAGTCAACTTTTTGTTCAAGCTTAACTTTTTTTGCGTGAACCTTTAAAATTTCTTCCCTGTCTTTAAGGTCGGGAACGGGTACTACAACCTGCCTGTCAAAACGTCCGGGGCGAAGTAGCGCGGGGTCTAAAACATCGGGGCGGTTGGTGGAAGCTATTAAAATTACGCCTTCTTTAGAGTCGAACCCGTCCATTTCAACAAGAAGTTGGTTTAAGGTTTGCTCGCGTTCGTCATGGCCGCCGCCGATACCGGCAAAGCGCTGACGGCCTACGGCGTCTATTTCGTCTATAAAAAGCAGGCATGGGGCAAATTTGCGGCCGTTATCAAATAAATCTCTTACACGGCTTGCGCCAACGCCTACAAACATTTCAACAAATTCAGAACCCGAAGAAGAAAAAAACGGTACGCCCGCTTCGCCCGCCACAGCTTTGGCAAGCAAAGTTTTTCCGGTACCGGGTGAGCCCACAAGTAAAACGCCTTTAGGAATTTTGCCGCCCAGTTTTTGGAATTTGGCGGGGTTTTTTAAAAATTGTATTATTTCTTCAAGTTCTTCTTTGGCTTCGCCAGCGCCTGCAACATCTTTAAAGGTTATTTTTTGCACACCTTGGTTAGCAAGGCGCGCTTTGCTTTTGCCGAAGTTCATGGCTTGTTTGCCGCCGTTTTGCATACGCGTATAAAACCAAAACAAAAATAAAATAAACAGTATCATGGGCCCCCAACTCATAAACACTGCCCAAAACCAGTTGCGGCTGGCGGCACCCGAAAAAGGCTCTACGCCGGCGGCTTCTAAACTTTCAATAAGGTTGGGATCGTTTAAGGGGAGGGTTCTAAAGCGTTTTACTTCGCCGTCCGGTGCGGTAAGTTCTCCGCGGATAAGGTCAGGCGTAATGGTTACGTTTGCAATGCGCCCTGCGCGCACATTTTGCATGAATTCGGAATAAGGTATATCTATTTCGCGCGGTTGGTTTACGTTAAAGCGAAGCAACATCATAAGCGCTATAAGTATTATTACAAATATGAACGGGCTTGAAGGTCCAAAGTTATTCCACTGTTGTTTCGGGGGCGGCGGTTTTTTGTTCATTTAAGAAATGTCCTCTTGGCAGTTGATAAAGTACGGTTTACTTGGGTTTAGTCAATACTAGGGCGCCTATATAAGGCAAACCGCGATGATAACCGTTATGATCTAAACCGTAGCCTACTACAAAATCGTCGCCTTTAAGCACAAAACCGCTGTAATGAGGTTTTGCGGAAGTTTTGCGGTAAAAAGTTTTGTTTAAAAGGCAACAAACTTTTATGCTTAGCGGCTTATGTTTTTTAAAAAAACTGTTTAAAAAATCAAGCGTACTGCCTGTATCTACAATGTCTTCAATAATTAGCAGATGGCGATTCTTCGGGTTTTCTTTAAGCTTAGATAAAACCTTAAACTTTCCGGAACTCTTAATACCTTTGTAAGAACTTACGCGTACAAAATCTGTAGCAAAATTAAAATTAAACTGACGTATAAGGTCGGCGCAAAAGACGAAACTGCCGTTTAAAACCGCCACCACTAAGACATTTTTGTTTTGATAATCTTTAGAAATTTTGGCGGCAAGTTCGCTAACGCGGTTTTGGATAGTTTGCTTGCTTATTAACTTGCGGATTTTCATTAATTACCTGATAACTTAACTTTTGTAAAAACGCAATGAGATTTGTTTATTTTAAAAGACCATTCTTCGCTAAAACGGTAAACGCGGTTGTCTTTAAAAGCGCTGTTGTTTTGCATAATCAACCGCATAATTTCATCTATGCGGGCAGTGTAATTTTTGCTTGGTAAAAACTTTTTTAGCACTCTGTAGCGTAATGCTTCATTGTACTTTAAAAAGGCGTCTAAATCAAGCAAAAGCTTGCTTTTTTGCGCTTTTACGCATTTGGCAAAAGCGGCTTCCGCAAGAATTTCTAAAAAAGCGTTTTCACGTTCAAAAATCTTGGTAAAAGAAGATATCTGGGTAACTGCCGAGGGGTTAATTTTTTCTATTTCGGGTATAATGCGCAGACGTATTTTGTTGCGGGTGAACTTATCTTGCAAATTCGATTTATCCGTGCAAAACGCAAGCTTATTTTTTTTAACATAAGCCTCTATTTGCGGCCTTGTTATATTAAGTATCGGGCGGACAACTTTAATATTTTTTGTAAGCGCTCTTTCTACAGGCACGCCGCCCATGCCGCGCGTTCCTGTGCCGCGGATAAGCCACATTAAAGCCGTTTCGGCATTGTCGTTTGCGTTGTGGGCAGTGGCAACAATATTGTACTTTAAGCGCCTTGCGTGTTCTGTAAGATTTTCGTAGCGCAAATTCCGCGAGGCAGTTTCAATTGAAACTGCATTTGCCGCCGCATATCCTTTAACATCTAAAGAAACGGCAGTAAACGGAATTTTAAGTTTTTCAGCAAGCTTTTTTACAAGTGTAACTTCCTTATCTGCTTCTTTGCGCAAATTATGATTAAAAGTTATTATGTGAAGTTTTAAAGGCATAAGTTTGGAAAGCCTGAAAAACATATGCGCCATGCATACAGAATCAGCCCCGCCGCTTACGGCAAGAAGTATGCGGCTTTTTAGCGGTATAAAGAGGGGTGTATCCCCCTCGGGGATTAAACAGGTTTCTTTAAATACTTTCCAAGCGTCCATTTCAAAAAACCATCTTCTTTATTTTCCGGAAATATCAACGAAGAAAGGCTTTTCAAAAACACGAAGTTAAATTTCGCGGTATTTGCCGCCAAGTACCTTTGTTGCCAAACCGGATTAAACTTGTTTTTAAATTCAAACAATGCCAAAACATTGTACTGGAAATGCTCTGAAAATAAAAACAGTCTTGCAAAACGTTTAAGCAAAAGGTTTTCTTCCGCGTCGGCGCTGGAAAGCGCCATACCCAAATCAAACCATTTAAACCCTTCGCGTTTTGCCCACATTACGCAATTGTACATTAAGTATTCAATAATATTTTCACAGCTAAAATCGTGGCGCATTACAATTACTGAAGCTTCGTTTTTTGCCGCGCTTTCAGCGATAATGGCAAAGGCAACCATATTGCCATTTTTAAAAACCGCCCCGAAATTATACATGCGCATATAATCTTTGTAAGCGCCGGGAAGAAAGTTCATTTCAACATAATCGGTTTTAAAAAGCCATGTGGAATTTAGTTGATTGTAAATATCTTTATATTCGTCAAACTGTTCGGGCGGTATTACTTTAAAAGAAAAACCCGCCGACTCTGACGCGGCGCAAATATTTTTAAAATAGTCATTGCCTTCAAAGCGCGTAAGGGCTAATTCCGCGTTGTGCCCTAGTTTTATAGTTTCAAGCCCGATATCGTGATAAATGCTGGTATATCTGCCGTCAATGCCTATGAAAGAAGGCCTTAACGTTTTTGAATCGCACATTTCTTTAAACTGCCATAATAGTTCTGCCTTTGCTTTACTTTCGCCAACGGGATTTTCAAGCGCTATTGCCATAAGGCCTGAGGAAGCATACATTAAAAAGCTTTTGCCGTTTGCGCTGGTTATAAACTGTTTATCGCCCGATAATGCAAGGTGAGGATAGGTTTTATTTGAATTTTTTATTATAACATCAAGAGCCGGCGGCGCTAAGACACGCGCTTTAGAAGACAATGTTCTGAAAAACTGCTCTAACATCACTATAACTAACAGCGCGCCTATGCCTACAGACGCCCTTAAAAAACGCGCCGAATCTGTGTTTGCAAGCAGCGTATTTATAAAGTAAGACAAATGCCGCCAAGACGAAACATCTTGAACATTAACAAAAAAGCCGACCCATACAGACATTAAAAAAGTGCCGCTTATGGCAAACAGCCACCACGCATTTAGTTTTGTGGCAAGTATTGAGGTGCTTCTGTAAAAATAAGCTTTTGCAGGAATTAGCGCGGCAAGTATAATGGTAAGACCCGCTATTTTAATAGGCTGTTGGGTTAAAATTGCTGTTAGTATTGATATTGCAAGCAAGCATATTCCCAAGACATATGCTTTTTTTATGCGAAGTTCCAGCCCCCGCGCGACAAACAAAAAACCTATCGCGCAAGCCGAAGCTATAAAATGTAGTGTGTCTAACAACTGAGGGGGCATAACGTAGATAATTTTTTCGAACTGGTTAATTTCTATAGGCGTAAAGCTTGTAAATAAAATAATTACGCCCGCAAAAAACATGGCTATGGTCAGGGTTTGTGGAAGCATAGGCGTTAAGCGGCGGCCGAAAATTTTTGAAGCTGTTTGAAATTTTTTGCGCATTCTTAAAAATTCGTGAGAGGCAAGAAGTAGAAGCGCCACTGAAAGCGGAAAAAAGTAAAACACAAGCCTGAAAGCTATTAAAGAACCCATTACCTCGGGGCTTGAGGAGGCTTGCGGCATAAGTAAAAATATTGTGGACTCAAACACGCCCACGCCCCCTGGCACTTGGCTTAGTATGCCAAGTAATTGGGCTATAAGAAAAATTTTAAGTAGCGTAAAATACGGCATGGTGCCTGCGGGCATTAAAACGTAAAGGGCGAGCGAGGCAAGTATCCAGTTTGCGCTGGCAAGCATTGTTTGCCAAAACACTATAGAAAAGCCGGGGAAAGTTATTTTCCATTTAAAAAACTTGATAGGGCGCGAATTAAAAAAACTTAACGAAAAATAAACAAAAAATATGCTTAAAAATATAATGCCTATAGGGCGGGTAGAAGTGAAAAAAAAGTTAAACTGCTCTATATAGGCGGGCGCAAAAGTGAAAACCGCCCCCCCTACCGCTAAAAGCCCCAACCAAATTGTCGCCGACGAAAAAAACAAAACTTTCGTAACGTTTAGCATCGAAATGTTGTATAGGGAATACAGCCTATAGCGTATAGAACCGCCAAAAAGCATGGAATATCCCGTATTATTGCCCAAAACATTACTTATAAAACAGGTAAATAAAATGTTTCTGAACTTTAGCGGAACATTAATAAACTTAAACGCCACTACGTCATAAGCGCCCAAAACTAAATAATAGGTTAGGGCGAGTGCTGCGGCAAGTGTTATTGTGGTTGCGGGTATCGCGCGGAAAGTGTTTAAGATATCATGATAAGTATAATTTTGAAGCTGTTTTTGCAACAGGTATATGGCAAAAAGAAAAACCAAAAACCCTATAGGGCCAAGTATGCGGGGAAGCCATTTTTTCATAGCGTGATTTTATAATATATTTAGCGGTAGTTCAACCGTCATTGCTAAGACGCAATATCAGCCCACATGCGCCAAGTTTAATTTGCCCGCAAAACGCGCAGATATTAGATTTTTTAAAAATGCGTTTTCTGGTAGGATAAGTAAAGGGTCAGCCTCTAATATATCAGCCGCGGCAGTTTTGGTAAGTTCTATTAAGTCTAAATCTTTTATAAGGTTTGCGGCTTTAAATTCGGGAAAGCCATGTTGTACTGTGCCTAATAATTCTCCGGGGCCGCGCATTTGTAAGTCAACCTCGGCTATTTCAAAACCATTATTTGTGCGCGTCATGGCGTTTAAGCGCTCACTTGCGCCTTCACCTTTTGGTGAACAAACAAGATAACAGTAAGACTTTGTATTTCCTCTGCCTATTCTTCCCCTAAGCTGGTGAAGTGAAGAAAGCCCGAATCTGTCGGCGTGGTGCACTATCATTACGGAAGCATTTGGTACGTCTATACCCACTTCTATAACTGTTGTGGAAATAAGCACTGAAATTTCTTTGTTTTTAAACCGTTGCATTATTTCATCTTTTTGGGTTTGTTTCATTTTCCCGTGCAAAAGTCCTAAAGGCACATTCGCAAAAACAGTCTTGCTTAAAAGTTCGGCTTCCGCAACGGCAGATTTCAAGGCAACTTTGTCGGAGGGGTCTATTAAAGGGTAAACAATGTAGGCTTGCCTGCCAAGCGCAATTTCTTTTTTTACGGCATTATATGCAAAGCTTTCGTTTGAAACAAAAGTTTTTGCGGGGAGTCTTCCCGGGGGAAGTTCGTCTATTTTTGTTATATCCATTTCGCCAAATGCCGTCATGGCAAGCGCGCGGGGTATGGGGGTGGCTGTCATCATTAAAATGTCGGGGGTTTGCCCTTTAGACAAGGCAGAATATTTTTGCAAAACGCCGAAGCGGTGTTGTTCGTCTATAACTATAAGCGAAAGGTTTTTAAATTTTATTCTGCTTTCCATTAAAGCGTGGGTGCCCACCGCTATTTGGACTTTTCCTTCGGCAATTTTTTCAAGTACTTCTTCACGCGCAGATTTTTTCTTAATAGAGTCTGATGTAACTAAAGCAACTTCAACATCTAAACTATTAAGCATTTTTTTTATATTGTTAAAATGCTGAATCGCCAAAATTTCCGTGGGCGCAATAAGCATAGACTGATAACCGTTTTCCGCCGCAAGCAGCATCGCGCTTAAAGCTACCACGGTTTTGCCGCTGCCTACATCGCCCATTAAAAGGCGGTTAGCGCAAAAAGGGCTTTGTAAATCTGCAAAAATATCGTTAATCGCTTTTTTTTGGGCGTTGGTAAAATTAAAGCCAAGTACCTGTTTAAAAGGGGTTAAAAGATTTTTGTTTAAAATATATTTTTGAAGTTTTGCTTTTTGCTTGTTTCGCGCGCGCGCTTGGGCTAAGGCGCTTTCAAAAATAAAAAGTTCATCTAACGCAAGGCGGCGGCGGGCAAGTTCAGCTTCTTTTAATGAGCGCGGGCGATGAATTGTTTTTAGCGCGGTTGAAAGCGTTAGAGGCGGTGTGATATCAGAACCCAATGCGTCTAGTTTTAAAATGTCAGGCACGTTTTCTGCCAAGGGCAATGTCAAGTTTACTAAACTTCTTACAAATTTTTGGTTTAGGCGCTCTGTAAGCGGGTAAACGGGCATAATTGTTTTAAAGTTTTGGGGGTGAATGGCGGGTGTGTCAACTATTTCCCAATCGTCAGGGGTAATAAATTTTTCAATAAAGTTTTGTTCAAAAGAGCCGTAGACATAAGCAAATTTACCTTCGGTAAAAGTGTTTTTTATAGACGCAAAAAAATCTATTTTACTGTAAGGGTTTACCTTGCGGAAAAACTTTAAAAACACAGTTCCCGAATTATCGGTAAGTTCAATTTCCAATAAGGAAAGCCCGCGGGATAGACTTCGCTTGTGGTGTTTTCCTATAATTCCTGCCACACAGTATTTGCCGGAAATTTTAAGCGAATTTATGGGGGTTAGGGTGTTTCTGTCTTGGTAATCTTTGGGGAAAAATGTTAATAAATCTTCGGCTTTTTGCAAGCCGAGTTTAGCAAGCAACGCCGCCCTTTTCGGGCCTATGCCTTTAATGTACTGGATATCGGTATCAAGGACTAACATAATAAAGATTATATAAAATATCAGAGGTTTGCCAAACAGGTATAAAAAGATTATAATTCTTTCATGGCAATAATTTTTATACATTCAGACGATTACGGCGTATCGGAAGCTTCAGAAGCGACAATTTTAAGTTGCATTACAGACGGCGCTGTTAATAGCGTTAGCGTAATGGCTAATACAGCGCGTCTTGAAAACTCTGCGCACAAACTTAAAGAAGTAAATAAAAATATTAGAATTGCCCTGCACTTAGATTTAACTGAAGGCAAGTGTGTGGAAAATCCTGAAAACCTTTTTCTTTTAACGGATAAAGATGGATATTTTAAGCATGGTTTTATTTCTTTATGGCTTAAATATATTTTTGCTTCAAAAAAAAATAAAGCAGAGTTAAAAAAACAAGTTCACTTAGAATTTGCCGCACAAGCGCGCGTGCTTAAAAAATATATAAATTTTAATGCTGTTGACTCACACTGCCATATGCATATGATACCTTTTGTGTTTGATATAGCCTCAGATATAGCAAGGCAAGAAAACGCAAGCGTGCGTCTTGTGCGCGAGCCGTCGTTACCATTTATAAAACATATAAGCTTATTGATAACGTATAAACCTGCAAATATTTTAAAACATGTTTTGTTAAATATGTTAAGCGCTTTTGCCAGCCGTAAATGTAAAAACAAGCTTTACTTGTTTGGGGTAATGTTTAGCGGAAAAATGAACTTAGCAAGGGTAAAAAAAATACTGCCTGAAATGATTAATATTGCCGAGCGTGAAAATGCTAATTTGGAAGTATTGTTTCATCCATGCCCTTTGGGCACGGGCGAAAAAGTTGATTCAAAAAATAATAAGTTTGAAAAGTATTATAAGTCTGAAGGTAGACTTTTGGAAGTAGAAACGGTTAATTCAAATTTTCTTAAAAATATTGTTAGTCGGTAAGTTCTTCTTTTACAATATAAAGCGGTTGATTGCCGGTTTCTTTTATAAG
>WQVR01000011.1 GCA_009785775.1 Candidatus Proendomicrobium guianensium | reverse complement strand
TTACAAAAGAGCTATTTCCCGCAATATCAAAAACGCTAAAAACAATGCGGTAATACCCTGGAGGCATTACGCGGGTAGAATGACTGCCTCTGCCGTCCCAGATAATGTAGGCGGGTATATTTCTGCCAAAAAAATAACTTTTAACCTGCCTGTGATTACCGGTGAAAATTGTAAGGTTTGTGCGGCTGAAGTCAATGCCATTTTCGTCTGAAGCGCTTATGTGTATTTGAAAATTTTGGGTAAGTGAGCCGTTTTTTAAAAATGAAATGTCTTCGTGTATGGTTATTGAAGCCAAAGGCGGCGTGGTGTCTATAATTACCTGCGCGTTTTCTATAGAGTGAGTTTGGTTTCTTAAAATCACATACAAAACGCCCGCGTATATTCCGCAAGGCACGATATTTCCGGCAGAGTCTTTACCGTTCCAAATTATTTCCTGAGGGGGGTGCCCTTCACCTTCAAAAACGCGCACATGGTTTGGCGCGTCAAGTAAGGAAATTTCAAAACGCCAGGTACGGATATTTCTAAAGCCTGCGTTTATGTCAAAAGTAAATGTATTGCCCGGGTTTGCGGTTGGGGAAAAAACAACATTTTGCGCTTTAGAGGGACTGGGCGTAAATAAAGTAAAGAATAAAACAAAAAATATAAGCTTTTTAATTGACATTTTAATGGTTTAACTGGTTTTAAGATAGCGTATGCAGAGGATTTTACAATTATAACCCATAAAAGTCAATTTAATAGCGCATAAGAGAGCCAGCTGGCATACACTGCGGTTAAGCATACGGTTTGTTTACTTTTTTGGGGTTTTTTTATACAATATTTGGGTTGAATATTATATATCTTTCCTAGGGGTACAATATCCGTAGGGGTTTTTAGGTTTTGTATGAAAAATTTTTCTGCCGTAATACTTGCCGCCGGTAAAGGCACAAGAATGAAGTCTGCTGTGCCGAAAGTTCTGCACGAGGTTTCGTTAACGCCAATGCTTGGCAGGGTGATAGAAAGCGTTTCGGCATTGTCTCCCGACAGAATTGCCGTTGTTGTAGGCTCGGGAGCAGGTGCGGTCGAAGACTATTTAAAAACATTAAAAACTAAAACTACGGTTATTTATCAAGATAAGCAATTAGGGTCAGGGCACGCATTAAAGCAGGCGCAAAACGCCTTTAAAAATTATAAAGGCAATATTTTGGTTTTGTCGGGTGATGTTCCTTTAATAGAACCGCTAACTTTAAAAAAATTGCTAAGCAGCCACATAAAAAAAAGCGCGGGTGCTACAGTATTATCTGCTAAGCTTGAAAATCCGTTTGGTTACGGACGTATGGTAACAGGGTTAAGCGGCACGCTTACAAAAATCGTTGAAGAAAAAGACGCTAGCGCAGAGCAAAAAGCAATAAAAGAAATAAATGCGGGAATATACTGTTTTAACAAGGTTATTTGGGACATTTTGCCCCGCCTTAAAAACAATAATGCAAAAAAAGAGTATTATATTACAGACGCAGTAGAATATGTAAAATCAAAAGGGTTTAAAGATTACTCCTGCGTTGCTTCTTGCACGCAAGAGGTGCAAGGCATAAACAACAGGCTTGAACTTGCAAATGCTGAAACCTACTTGCAGCGCAAAACGCTTTCATGCCTTATGGATAAGGGCGTAACGGTAATGTCGCCGAACAGTGTTTACATAGCAAGCGACGCGCAAATAGGCGCCGACACCGTGATTTATCCTAATGTTTTTATAGGTAGAAACGTTAAAGTAGGCAAAAATTGTTTAAT
Organism: Candidatus Proendomicrobium guianensium; assembly: GCA_009785775.1. Lineage (GTDB taxonomy): Bacteria > Elusimicrobiota > Endomicrobiia > Endomicrobiales > Endomicrobiaceae > Proendomicrobium > Proendomicrobium guianensium. The sequence continues at coordinate 9,754 of WQVR01000011.1, read as the reverse complement.
CGGTTCGGGAAGTTTTATAAAAAACTCCCTGATAGGCGACAATGCTAAAATTGAACACTCTTACATAAACGGCGCGCGCCTTGCAAAAGGCGTAAAAGTGGGGCCGTTCGCGCATATAAGGCCGGAAAGCGTTTTATGCGAAAATGCGCGTTTGGGCAATTTTAGCGAAGTTAAAAAGTCTGTAATCGGCGCGGGTGCAAAAATTAACCATTTGTCTTATATAGGCGACGCGCATGTAGGCAAAGCCGCTAATATCGGCGCCGGTACCATTACATGCAACTATGACGGCAAAAGTAAACACCGTACAGTAATAGGCGAAGGCGCTTTTGTAGGCTCTAACGTAAACTTTATAGCGCCCGTAAGCGTGGGTAAAAATGTTTTGGTTGCGGCGGGTTCTACAATTACCAAAAATGTGCCTGAAAATACTCTTGTAGTTGCGCGAGCGCGGCAAGTTAGTAAGCCCAACAGGCGCGCCTGAAAAAAGTAAAGCTTAGCTTTAAAATAAAAAAAGGAAGTTTGTTTTATGAAAATTAAAATTATTTCGGGCAATGCAAATCCCGAGCTTGCAAAACAAATATCCCAAAAACTGGGCGTAGAACTTGCAGACGCTATGGTAGGGCGTTTTTCAGACGGTGAAACGCGCGTAAAAATTGTAGACAATGTGCGCGGCGCGGATTGCTATGTTATACAGCCCACGTCAAACCCCGTTAATGAAAACTTAATGGAACTTTTAATTATTGGCGACGCTCTAAAGCGCGCTTCGGCAATGCGTATTACCGCCGTTGTGCCTTATTACGGCTATGCCCGCCAAGACAGAAAAGCCGAACCGCGCGTGCCCATAACGGCAAAGCTTACTGCAAACTTACTTGCTTCGGCGGGTTTTTCAAGAATTTTAACTATGGATTTACACGCAGGTCAAATACAGGGCTTTTTCGATATCCCCGTAGATCACTTATACGCCAAGCCCGTATTGCTGGATTATTTTTCTAAGAAAAATTTACAAGACATTGTTGTAGTTTCGCCCGACGCAGGCGGTACAGAGCGCGCGCGCGACTTTGCCAAACACTTAAACGACGCAGACCTTGCCATTGTAGACAAACGCCGCCCTTGTCCTAACGAGGCGGCAATAATGAATATTATAGGCGAGGTAAAAGGTAAAAACGCCATTATTTTAGATGACATGGTAGACACCGCCGGCACGCTTACACAAGTTGCAGAAGCCATTAAAAACGCGGGGGCTTTAAAAGTTTTCGCGGCGGCTTCTCATGGTGTGCTTTCGGGGCAAGCCAAGCAAAAAATTAAAAATTCACCCTTAGAAGAACTTGTAATTACTGATTCCATATGCCAAAAAGAAACCAGCGAAAAAATTAAAGTTTTATCGGTTTCGTCACTGCTTGCAGAAGCCATTACGCGTATTTCTAAAGATGTATCTATAAGCGCGCTATTTGTATAGTATAGGGCATTGCCCGTTTATATAACGATAAAAAAGAAGGGTGTAACACCCAGGGTAGTAGAGGAGATAAAATGAAGGAAGTATTGCTTAAAGCAGATGTAAGAGATGTAGCGTCGCAAACAAAACACACAGTTAAGGAACTTCGCGCAAAGGGCTTAATACCCGCGGTGCTTTACGGCAACCAGGAAAAAGCGCAGTCAGTTTCGGTTAATTCCAAAGTTTTGCTTCAAATAGTAAAAACCGAAGGCGTTAACGCCATTATTACGCTTGAAACATCAGGCGGTAAAAAAGCCGCGATATTAAAAGAACTTCAGCGCGACATGATTACCCAAAACCCCATACACGCCGATTTTCTTGCGATATCTTTGAAAGAAAAAATTGAAGTTTCCGTACCGCTTCATATAGAAGGTGTTTCTAACGGCGTTAAAAACCACGGCGGTCTTATGGAAACGCTGCTTCGCGAAATAAAAATTTCGTGCTTGCCTACAAACATTCCCCAAACCATAACGGTAGACGTTACAAACCTAAACCTGGGAGATTCAATTACCGTTGCTACCTTGCCTAAGCTTGATGGGGTAGAGTATACCCAAGAGCCTTCAACGCTTATAGTTAACGTTTCAGCGCCAAGGGGCGAAGCGGAAGCCACGGCTGAAGCAGGCGCGGAAGCCGCCCAGCCTGAAGTTATATCTAAAGGCAAAAAAGATAAAGAGGGCGAAGGCGACGCCGCTAAAAAATAACAAATGCCCAAAAGCGGCTTGATTAAACTTTTTGTGGGGCTTGGAAACCCCGGAGAAAAATATAAAAATACCCGCCATAATTTCGGTTTTAAAGCACTGGACTGTATAGTTGAAAGTTTAGGGCAAAAGTGGAAAACCGATAATATGGCGGATATTTCTGTAAGCACAAAAGCAAGCTTTATTAAGCCCGTGACGTACATGAATTTATCGGGCGAGCCTTTAGCGGCATTTATGAAGTATTATAAAATAAAGCCGTCAGAAATATTAGTGTTTTATGATGATTTTGCCGTAGCGTTTGGCAGTTGGAAAATAAGAATGAGCGGTTCTGCCGGCGGGCATAATGGCATAAGTTCTATAATATCATGCCTTGGCACGCAAGAATTTGCGCGCGTAAAACTCGGTATTGGCCCCTTGCCCGAAAAAATCCCAACCGCAAATTTTGTACTTTCAAACTTTCCCAGAGAAGATAATGAAACTGTAAATAATGTGCTTAACAAGTGTGTTGAACTTTTTAATGCAGTTGACAGTTTGGGTTTGGAAAAAGGGTGGGCGAAAGTTATGGAAACGCTTGCAAATAACAGTGGCGTAAACTAGCCGTAATTCAAGGAGGGTCTAAGACCCTGATAATAACAGCTAAAAAAAACTTTGACGAAATTTTGAAAGCAACATGCGGCGCGCAAGCGCTTTTTATAGTAGGTTGCGGCGGTTGCGCTAAAAAGTGCGCCACGGGTGACGAGGCGGCAATTTTAGCGTTAAGTGACAGTTTAAAAAAAGCGGGTAAAATTGTTTTAGGCACGGTAATTGTAGACTCTGCCTGCGATATGCGCCTTTTAAAAAGAGATTTGCTAAAAAATGAAGCTTTTCTGAAAAGCGACAAAGCCGTAGTACTTGCTTGCGGCGCGGGCGCGGGGGCTTTAAGCGCTTTAACGGATAAAAAAATTGTTACCGGGCTTAATTCGAAATATCTTGGCACTGTAGAGCGCGCAAATATTACGCACAAATTTTGCGGTGTGTGCGCTCAAGAATGTGTGCTTAATGAAACGGCGGGCATTTGCCCTAAAACCCGTTGCTCTAAAGGGCTTATAAGCGGTTCGTGCGGCGGGTATGCTAACGGTAAATGTGAAGCCGACATAATGAAAGATTGCGCTTGGTGTTTAATATATAACAAAAGAAAATAGGCGTTTCTTTTTTTTGCCGTTTCGCGGATTGCTGGCGCTTGCGACAGTAGCCGCGCTTATGTAGTTGCGTTTGTCCAGAAGGTTGCCAACTTCTTGCCGTTGTGCAACCTTATGCCAAACGCCCGCGTTTTTGGGTTACTTTTTGTCGCAACAAAAAGTAACGCATGGGGGTTAGGGGGCACGCAGACGCCCCCTTTTAAATGGAGTGCAATGAAATTCAAAGACAAGTTAAAAACTAACGATTTTATAATAACGGCAGAGTTATTTCCGCCTAAAGGTACAGACATATCGGGTGTTTTAGAACGCGCTGAAATTATTGCTCCTTTTGTAGACGCCGTTAACATAACAGATAACCAACGCGCGAGCATGCGTGTGGGAAGTCTGGCAATGTGCGCGAAGCTTTTACAAAAAGGAATAGAGCCTGTACTGCAAATAGCCTGCCGCGACAAAAATAAAATTGCCCTTCAGTCAGAGCTTTTAAGCGCGTCGGTTTTGGGCATAGATAACATACTTATAATTTCGGGAGATCACCCAAACGCCGGCGATTGTAAAGACGCTAAACCCGTTTACGATTTAGACCCCGTACGTCTTTTAAAAGCCGCCCGCGGCCTTGAAGCAGGCGCAGACCTTTCAGGCAAACCCCTAAAAGGCAGCCCTAAATTTTGTTTGGGCGCGGTTGTTAACCCGCAGGCAAACCCTGACGGTTTGCAAGTGGAAATGTTTAATAAAAAAGTTGAAGCTGGCGCAGAGTTTTTTCAAACACAAGTAATTTTTGACGCGGGAGCCTTTAAAAAGTTTTATGAAAAACTTCCCAAAAATGGTAAAATTAAAGTTCTTGTTGGCGTAAGTTTAATACATTCGGTAAAGTTTATGCAGTTTTTGCAAACTTTGCCCGGCGTGGTTATACCTGAAAGCGTGCAAAGCCGTATGCTTGGCGCCCAAGACCCTTTGGATGAGGGCATAAAAATATGCGCCGAGCTTATTAAAAGCCTTAAAAGCTTTGCCCATGGCGTTCATATTATGGCAATAGGCAAAGAAGAACATATCCCTAAAATTATCGAAGCCTCAAAAATACAGGAAGAACTAAACTAAAAGGAGAAAAAATTATGCAAAAGAAGTATTTAGCTGAACTACTGGGAACCGCATTTTTGGTGCTTATAGGTTGCGGCGCGGCTGCGATAGCAGGCGCGTATGTGGGTGTATTGGGAATTGCGTTTGCTTTCGGTATTGCCGTTGTGGTTATGGCTTATGCTATAGGGCCTATTTCGGGTTGCCATATTAACCCTGCAATAACTCTTGGCGCTTACTTAGATAAGCGTATTTCTAAAGTAGAGGCTTTGAACTACGTTGTTTACCAATTTGCCGGTGGTATATTGGGCGCGTTTGTTTTGTATGTTTTAGTTTCAAACGGTTTTACAAGAGAAGTTATGTCTATGGGCGCTAATGCTTATGGCGCGCACTCTTTAGGCAATTACGGCATATTTGCCGCTTTTACCGCCGAAGTTATTTTTACCGCGCTTTTTGTTTTTGTTGTTTTGGCAGCTACTGCAAAAAATGCTAACACAAAATTTGCGGGTTTGGCTATAGGTCTTGCGCTCTTTATTATACACATAGTGTGCATACCAATAACAGGCACTTCGGTTAACCCTGCAAGAAGCTTCGGGCCGGCCTTGTTTACAAGTATAGAGGCCATATGGCAGTCGTGGTTGTTTATAGTAGCGCCCTTTATAGGCGGCGCTGCGGGCGCATTTTTGTGGAAATTTTTGAGAACGGAACAATCTTAAGAAATTTTAGATAAAAATATTTCAGCGGGCTTTCCTGCCTGCCCTTAAAGGGTGCAGGCAGGAAAAGCCCGCGGGAGTTTTGGAAGTAAGTGAAATTTAAATTTGGAACCCTCCTTTTTTTATTCTTTTTGATATGCGTGCCCATTGCAATTTTGGCGGGCGCCAGAGCTATGGCGTACATAGCAAAAGAAGTGCCGTCTACCGAGCATTTACAAGCTTACACGCCAAATCTTGTAACGCGCGTTTACGATAAAGACCGCACTTTAATAGCGGAATTTTTTGTAGAGCGCCGCGTTTTGGTTCCGCTTTCTGAAATGCCGCCGTATTTAATAAATGCTTTTCTCGCTATTGAAGACTATAACTTTTTTACCCATTGGGGCGTTTGTATAAGGGGTATTACACGCGCATTTGTTCACAATATCCGCGTTCGCAGGGTTTCCCAAGGCGGTTCTACAATTACGCAACAGCTTGCTAAAACGCTTTTTCTTACCCCCGCAAGAACCGCAATCCGCAAAATAGAAGAACTTATTATAACCATTCAAATTGAACGCGACTTTACCAAAGAAGAAATTTTCCAACTTTACCTTAACCAGATAAATTTTGGCGCCGGCGCATGGGGCGTTGAGGCGGCGGCAAGAGTTTATTTTGGTAAAAATGTTAGCGAGTTAACACTTGCCGAAAGCGCATTGCTTGCGGCAATTCCCCGCGCGCCAAGCAGGTACAATCCTTTCAGGCACCCTGCACACGCTTATCGCCGCCGCGCTGTTGTGCTTAGGCGTATGCGCGATGTAGGCTTTATTACCGAAGAACAAGAACGCGAAGCCCGCGAAGTACCCCTGCCTACAGAGCGCCAAATACAGCGTCAGCCGTCGGGGCATTATTTTGTAGAATACTTGCGCCATATGCTTATAAACAGATACGGCTTCGATAAAGTTCATACGCAGGGGCTGACAGTTTTTACCACTTTAGATTTAAATGCGCAAATTGCCGCTGAAGCCGCTATGGAAGAAGCCTTAAACGCTTTTGACGAGTCGCGCGCGGCGTTTTTTGAGCGTCAAAATATTGAAAACCCGCCAAGAGTTCAAGGCGCGCTTATAGCTATGGACGTTCACACAGGCGCTATACGCGCTATGGTCGGCGGGCGCGATTTTCGCGAAACGCAATTTAACCGCGCTGTGCAGGCAAGGCGCCAGCCGGGTTCGGTTTTTAAAACTTTTGTTTACCTTGCCGCTATTGAATCCGGTTTTACGGCGGCAACTTTGCTGCAAGACAAACCGATGGTGTTTGTTAATGAAAGAGGCAACTGGGATTTAGTATCGCGTTGCTTAACCCATCTTGAAGTTCTTGCCACACAGTTTGAAGATCAGCTAGACCTTGTAGACACCATGCGTGTCTGGACGCCTTCAAACTTCGGCGGAAGGTTTAGGGGCCCCGTAACGCTTAGGCGCGCGTTGGCTTCATCTATAAACACTTGCGCGGTAGAAACCATAATGGCTGTTACGCCAATGCGTACTATAAGTTATGCCAGAAGGCTCGGCATAGAATCTCCCTTAACAAACACGCTTTCGCTTGCCCTTGGCGCTTCAGATGTAACTTTACAAGAAATTACCTCGGCGTTTAGCGTGTTTCCAGCGGGTGGTGTAAGAACCGAACCGTTTATGATTACAAGAATTATAGATAGTTCAGGCATGGTGCTTGAAGAACATATCCCCCAAGAACGTGAAGTTTTAAACCCGCAGACAAGTTTTATAATGACAAATCTTTTACGCGCTTCGGTAGAGGCTGGCTCGGGAGCCCGCGCGCGCGGAGCCGGCAGACCCGTTGCAGGCAAAACCGGTACCACAAACAATCATACAGATGTTTGGTTTGTAGGCTTTTCGCCCGAACTTGCCGCAGGCGTTTGGGTAGGTTATGATGACCCGGCAATATCTTTGGGAGACAGGCAAACAGGCGGTGTGCTTGCCGCGCCCATATGGGCAAATTTTATGAGAGGCGCGCTTTACGGCGTACCCGTACAAAACTTTGCCGAACCTGAAAATATAGACTGGGCGTTTATTGAGCCGAACTCGGGATTGCTTGCTTTAAGCCGCACACCCGGAGCATACCTTGAAGCGTTTATACGCGGTACCGCGCCGACAAGATATTTTAACCACGCTGAGACTACTTTTGTTTTTGAATTGTTTACAGATGACGAAGAGGGATTTTAGTTTTTGGGTTTACTTCAAACAATGTTTTCTCCCGCCAGTAATGCCGCGCAAAAGCCGTACTGCCTCTAAAAAAACCATTGCTTACAGTTAAAGTTACTTCCACAATATCGCCGCTATGAACGGCGGTTAAAGTGTCAAAAAATTCATTTGCCGTAAGGTTTATTTTAAGGTTGGGAGCATAGCCGTTTGCAGGGGCGTTAATGTTTACAAAACTGCCCGTGCGGGTGCGGTGTTCGCCTTGTGCGCTTAAAATTTGGGTCATTATTATTGTTGCTTCCGAGTTAAGGCGTATAAGGCTGTTTTTATAAATATTGTAAACTGCCGCAAGCGATAAAAGTAAAGCCGCCGCCGCAAGTATCAAAATTTCAATTTTAGATAACTTTAATTTACGCAAAATAATCAAACACCCTTTTAAATTTTATGCCTTCGTAAGTTTTAAATGCAAATGCCTTGTAAAGCGCTTTTTTTGAAGCAAGCAAAGAGGGCGACTTTATGCCGCTTTCAAGCGCCAAACTTGCCTCAATATATGCCGAAAATTTATCGCATATTTCTATAAGTTTACCGTCTGTAGGATTTTGTGCGGCTGTATTGTTTTTAGCGCCTATGCTTTCTACAACTAAAGCTTTGCCGCGGGGCATTATTTTATTTGAGAACTCATCTTCTATAAAATACTTCATTTCAGGGTGCCATTTTTTTGGTATAAGCGGCAAAATTTTTTCATGCACCTGTTTGGTTTCATAAAGCCTTATAATGTCTTCAAGGCCTGAAATAGAATTTTTCACCGGACGCACTATATCTCTTGTAAGTATTTCGGGCAGGTCGTGAAATAACCCTGAAAAAAAGTTATTGTAAAGGCGTTTGTTGCACGCGCCAAGCTCAAGGCTTGAAATATAAGAAAATATTGCTACTATAAGCATATGTCCCAGCACCGTAGTTTTAGGTACTCTAAACGCCTGCGCCCAGCGTTGTTGAAAGCGCAGTTGCGCGCACATTCCTAAAAAAGCGTAAAACTTTTTGTTTGAGGCAAGCTTTTTCATGCCTGCAAGGTCATTAAATTTCAAAGCGCTTGCGTCTATTTCTTTTTTTGTGCGCGCTATGCCGTAAACTTTTAAATTTAGCGGATAAATTATGCCGAACTCCCACTTTGTAGACATAACGTGTGCGGCCGCAAGTATGCGTTTTTCAAGCGGGGCATAATTTTTTTTAAAAAAGTACTCTTCCAAACGTTTTTCAAACCCGCCCTTTACAGGGGCAATGTCAGAGTGCAGGTTTTTTATGACCCACTTGTTAAGCTCTGCGCTTTTTTTAGACATGATTTCATGAAAAACTTCGGGCTTTAAGTCTGTAAGCATTATACGTTGGAAAAGCTCAAAAATGCCGCCCTCTATAAGTTTTTGCCAGTCTATTTTGTTGCCGGAGTCTTCCTCAAACTTAGCTAAAACATAGGCGATAATCATTTTGTGGGCTTGTTTGTCTAGCTCTGCAAAATCAAAAGGGCGCACATGGTCGTTCCAGCGGGAAATATTTGCCGCCGAAAATATGCGCCGTATAAGGTCTTGGGTTATCATTACTTATCCTTGAACAAATTTTTCATGTCTTTAGGCACTGGGGCTTTAAATGTTACGTTTTTGCTGCTTTCGGGGTGAGTAAAAGTTATCTCAAACGAGTGCAACATTTGCCTTGGAAATTTTATGCCGTTTAATTCTGCGGGACCGCCATAGGCGGTGTCGCCCAAAACGGGGTGGTTAATATATTTCATGTGTCCGCGTATTTGGTGCGTGCGGCCTGTTATAATGTTTACTTCAACCAAAGAATAATTATCTTTTCTTGATATTACTTTAAATTCGGTAATGGCCATTTTTTGCGCGCCATGCCCCACAGACATAACTTTTCTATTTTCTTTTGAGCGCCCTAAAGGCGCTTCTATGCGGCCGCGGTTTTCGGTTATAATGCCAAGCACAGCTGTATAGTAAATTTTTTTGACGGTGCGTTTTTGAAATTGTTTTGAAAGGTTTATTTTTGCTTTTTCATTTTTTGCAAAAACTATAAGTCCCGAGGTGTCTTTGTCCAGCCTATGCACCATATAAGGAATAAATTTTTTACCTGCATAACCATAAAGGGCGTTAAGCAATGTGCCGTCCTCATGTCCGTAAGAGGGGTGCACAACAAGGCCGGAGGGTTTATTAATTATTATAATACTCAAATCTTCAAAAATAATGTCTAATGCGATTTTTTGCGGCGTAATGCCTGACAACTTTACCTCATCCGGAATTTCGTAGTAAATTTCATCGCCGTATTTAAGTTTATGGCTTGATAAAACGGTTTTGCCATTAACGCATGCAAGTCCAGAATCTATAAGCTTTTGAAAATATGTGCGGGAATAACCGCGGTTACT
>WQVR01000010.1 GCA_009785775.1 Candidatus Proendomicrobium guianensium | reverse complement strand
GAAAACCAACCCGTAGAAATTATTACCGTAGCAGATAAACTTAAAAAAAACGCCATGTTTGAAGCTTCAGGCTCTATGGCGTACCTTACGCAAATTATAGACTCCGTTCAAACCGCCGCAAACATAGAGCACTATGCTCAAATTGTGCGCGATAAATCAATTTTAAGACAGCTTGTAAACGCAGGTTCTGAAATCGCGACCGACGCGTTTAATGAGCGTTACTCTCCCGAAGATATTTTAGACCGCTCGCAAGGCGCGCTTTTTAATATTTCCCAAAGCAAAAACACTAAAGGGCTGCAAAAAATTTCAGAATTTGTGCGCCCCGCTTTAAAAAATTTAGAAAGGCTTCATTCCGACAAACGCGACATTCCGGGCCTTCGCACAGGGTTTTCCGACGTAGACCAAATGACGGCAGGCCTGCAAAATTCTGAACTTATAATACTTGCCGCCCGCCCCAGTATGGGTAAAACTGCGCTTGCCTTAAACATAGCTGAAAACGTTGCCTTAGACCAAAAAAAACCCGTAGCAATATTTTCGCTTGAAATGAGCGCCGAACTTTTAATGATACGCTTTTTAGCTTCACGCGCGCGGCTAGACGCGCAAAAGCTAAGGAAAGGTCAGTTTGACCAGTCAAGCTGGTCTAAAATTACTTCCGTATCACAGCAAATTTCGGAAGCGCCGCTTTATATAGAAGACGATTCCTCCTTAAGCGTCATAGAACTTCGCGCGCGGGCAAGAAGGCTTGCAAGTGAACTTGAAGCAAAAAAAACGCCGCTTTCACTTGTAGTTGTAGACTACTTACAGCTTATGCGCGGCGCTAAAAACGCGCAATCGCGCGAGCAGGAAATTGCCGATATTTCGCGTTCTTTAAAAGGCCTTGCGCGTGATTTAAAAGTGCCTGTTATTGCCCTAAGCCAGTTGTCGCGCAAAACTGAAGAGCGCGGTCGCAAAGACAATAAACCCCAACTTTCAGATTTAAGAGAGTCCGGCGCGATAGAGCAAGACGCCGACGTAGTTGCCTTTATTTACCGCGAGGGTTATTATAACAGGGAAGACCCCGAAGCCGAAAAAAGCGCCACTCTTATAATAGGCAAACAAAGAAACGGTCCTACCGGTGAAGTAGATTTAATTTTTGAACGCCAGTTTACAAAATTTTACGACAAGGCAAAGTAAAAAATGGAAATCAAAAAAACTTCCAAAAAAAACTCCGCGCATAATATTCCTTTTTACCGCCCTACATGGGCTGAAATAGACATAAGCAATTTTCAATATAATCTAAAAAAAATTAAATCTTACCTAAACAACGGCGTAAAAATTATGCCCGTTATAAAAGCTTCTGGTTACGGGCATGGGGGCGTGGTATTAGCGCTTCAAGCGCAAAAAATAGGCGTAGAGTGTATAGGCGTTTCTTCTATTGAAGAAGGCTTGGCTTTTCGCGAAGCCGGCATAAAAACAGAAATTTTAGTGCTAGGCAGTATTTACCCGCTTGAAAATTTAGACACGGCTGCCCGTAATAATTTAACGCCTTCGGTTTCAAGCATTAGCGGTGTTGTTGCGCTTGGCGCGCTTGCAAAAAAACTAAAAAAGCGCCTTAGCTTTCACTTGGCTATAGATACCGGCATGGGGCGTTTTGGCGTAGACCCTTCAAACGCGTGGCATATTTTGCAAAAGATATCGTTACACCCTGAACTTAATATGTCGGGCATGTACACACATTTTCCGGTTGCAGACACAAACTCTTCATACACTCAAAGCCAGTTAGACACGTTTGCGGGTATTGTAAACTATGCGCGCAAAAACGGTTTTAAATTTACGGCGCACGCTGCAAATTCGGCCGCGCTTATAAAAAACAAAAAAACGCATTTAGATATGGTACGCCCCGGGATTAGCCTTTTCGGGCTTACTTCGTTTGACTATTCCGATAAAACAATAAAACTAAAACCTGTGCTTTCCTGGAAAACAAAAATTGTTTTTTTAAAGCGCGTGGCGGCGGGTTTTTGCGTAAGTTACGGGCGCACTTTTGTTACCAACAGAGCTTCTGTAATTGCCACAATACCCGTAGGTTATGCAGACGGCTACAGCAGGCAGTTTTCAAGCAAGGCGGATGTTTTAGTGCGCGGCAGGCGTTGCCCTGTGGCAGGGCGCGTAACCATGGATATGACAATGATAGACGTTACAAACGTTAAGGGCGTAAGTGTGGGTGACGAGGTTGTTTTACTCGGGCAGCAAGGTAAAGAACGTATTAGCGCCGAAGAGCTTGCAAGGCTAGACAATACAATTAACTATGAAATTACCTGCAAAATCGCTGCCCGCGTACCAAGGGTTTCAATATAAATAGAGAGGATTATTATGAGTGGTCATTTTACTTTATACTTTTGTATGTTTCTTTTTCTTATTGCCGGATTTTTTTTCTATGCCGGAGCAACTAACATTGCCTTAATTATTGCCGGTGTGGCTGCTGTATTTATGTTTTTCAGATATTTTATTTAATAAGGTTGGCTTATGTTTTCTAAAAAAATTATCCATACCCACCGTGCGGCTAAAGAATTTTCAGGAAATTTTTTTGAAGCTGTAGGCAACGGCGTTTTGCAAACTTTTGAAAGCGTAGGTATTGCCGCCCAAATTAGCGCCGAAACGCTTGTTTGGATATTTAAAGGTAAAATTAATATACGCAATACCGTCGCCCAAATTGTAGAGGTGGGTTGGCGTTCATTTCCTATAGTGGCGCTTACGTCTTTTTTTACGGGCATGGTGCTTGCGCTTCAGGTGGGTACCGCAACTACCACTCTTTTTAACGAGCCGGTATATGTGGGAACCATAGTAGGTTTTTCTTTGGTTATAGAATTAGGCCCTGTGCTTACCGCTATTGTAGTTACGGGGCGTGTGGGCGCGGCGATTACTGCCGAAATAGGCACTATGAAGGTTACCGAGCAGTTAGACGCCTTACAAACCCTTGGCACAAACCCCGTAAAATACTTGGCTGTTCCCCGCTATATTGCCTGCATTTTAATGCTGCCGCTTCTTACGGCGCTAGCAAACATTATAGGCATATACGGCGGTTTTGTAATGAGTAATACCGCTTGGAACATGCCCGCTTCGGTTTATATGAGAGATGTTTTAGACTTTATGTCAATAAGCACTTTTATGCACGGGCTTATAAAATCTTTCTTTTTCGGCGCGCTTATAGCCATAATTTCCTGCTTTAAAGGGTTTGCAACTACCGGCGGGGCAGAGGGCGTGGGTAAAGCCACAACCGGCGCTGTAATGGTATCTTTAGTTTTAATTTTAGTTTCAGACTACTTTTTAACTTCTATGCTGGTAGCCTTTGGCATTAAATAGCAAAACGCTGGAAAATGTTGTTCTAAAAATATAAAATATACAGATAATAAATGATTACGGTAAAAAATCTACATAAGTCATTCGGCAGCAAGAAAGTTTTAAACAATGTAAGCCTTAGTTTAAACGAAGGCGAAACGCTTGCGATAATCGGTCTAAGCGGTACCGGCAAAAGCGTATTGCTTAAACATATTGTCGGCTTAATTAAGCCGGACTCGGGTGAAGTTTTTGTAGATGACATTGAAATTACAAAAATTAAAGGCGCAGACCTTAGCGAAGTACAAAAAAAAATGGGTTACGTTTTTCAGGAAGCGGCACTCTTTGACTCTATGACGGTTGCTGAAAACGTAGGTTTTGGCGTAAAAAACCTTACCAGTTTGGAAGAACCCGAAATTTCGCGTCACGTTACAAAATGTTTAAATATGGTAGGGCTTACAGATATAGAGGGGTTAAAACCTTCGGCGCTTTCCGGCGGCATGAAAAAGCGCGTGGGACTTGCGCGCGCCATAGCTTATGAGCCTAAGTACATTTTTTACGATGAACCCACAACAGGCCTCGACCCGATAATGACAGACGTTATAAGCGACCTTATAAATCACTTGAAAAAAAAGTTGTCAATAACGTCTATAGTTGTAACGCATGATATTAAGTCTGCCTATAAAATAGCCGACAGAATTATTATGCTTCATAAAGGGGAAGTAATTTTTACAGGCACTCCCGAGCAAACAAAAATTACAGATAATGCCGTAGTGAGACAGTTTGTGGAAGGTTTAAGCGAAGGCCCCATAAAGGTAGAGCGTACATTCGGCGATACGATAATTTAACTTAAAGGCTATAAATGAAAAACGAAACTAAGCTTGGCATTTTTGCAGTAATGGGTATAGGCGCCATTATATTTTCCATAATGATGACAGGCGGTATGACGCTTCGGCGTACTTATCAAATACGCATAACGTTTGACAATGTTGCCGGAATTCCCCAAAAAGCCCGTGTGAAAGTTGCCGGCGTAGATATAGGCGCTGTAAGAAGAATAGAGCTTGCCGGAAACCACGCCATAGTTACAGCCGCCATAGATAAACGCAACCACCTTTTTGAAGACGCCACCGCGCGCATAGTTTCTATGGGTATAATAGGCACAAAATATATTGAAGTTACGCCGGGTACAAGTACAAGGCGCCGGCTTAAAGACGGCGACACCATACAAGGCACTACTATACCTTCTCTTGAGGCTTCGTTTACAGGCGTTGCCGCGCAACTTTCCGAATTTTTAACCTCTGTAAACAGAGATACTCCGGAAGGCACTATAGCAGACAATCTTGCCGCCGCTATAATTAACATTAAACGCTTCAGCGCAGATATGGCATTAATCGCCGCCGACAATCGCGATGATATACGCGAAATAATGGAAGAAATAAGGCTTGTCGCCCAAAGATTAAACTATATTACAAAACAAATAAGCGAAGGGCATGGCATTTTAGGCAGGCTTATTAATGATGACGCAATGGGAGACGAGTTAAAAAAATCTATTGTAAGTATAAGAACTACCGCCGAAGGTTTAGAAAGGGTATTTGCTACTACCAGAACCCTTACAATAGACTGGGAATATACCGGGCGCTTCGACACGCGCGATTCAGTTTTCAGAAGTGACTTAGGGCTTAGAATCACTCCCCGTCCCGGCAAGTTTTACTACATAGGTATCTCAAATATCGGCAACCCCGACAATGCGCGTACCCCGGAAGACAGAAGAGCCATGAACAGATTAGACGCATTGCTTGGCTTTAGAGGGCGCAGCGCCGAAATTTATGGCGGTATGATACGCACAGAGGGCGGCTTTGGCGTAGGCTGGGCGCCGTTTGGCGATATACGCACTGAGCGCGTGCCTTTGAAACTTCATGCCGATTTATTTAACTTTAGCGATCCTAACCGTAACCATCCGCAACTTAATATACGCGCACAAGCCGGCATTACGCGCTGGCTTTATGCCGGTGTTGCCTATGAAGATACTTTAGAAAGGGCAACCGTAATGCCTTTCCTCAGGCTTGTTATAAGAGACGATACAATAGCGTCGCTTTTCGGGTTGGCGGGCGTTGCCGCCGCCGGCAGCAGGTAATGAAAAAAAAATCTAAAACTTCTTTTGTATGTTCATCGTGCGGACATGACAGCGCGAAATGGCTTGGCCGTTGCCCTTCATGTAATAATTGGAACACATTTAACGAAGAACGCTTTACAAAAACTGCCGCGCCGGCACGCCAGCTTACGGGGTTTTCAAGCCCTGTTTTAAAATTGTCCGAAGTGGAAACAAACTCTTTTGTACGCGTTAAAACAGGCATTAATGAGTTTGACAATATGCTTGGCGGCGGCATTGCCAAAGGCTCTTTGCTGCTTTTGGGCGGCGCGCCCGGCATAGGAAAGTCTACTTTAATGTTGCAGGTTTCAGGCGCTTTGGGGGCATTGGGGAAAGTTCTTTATGTTTCGGGTGAAGAATCGCTTTCGCAGGTAAAAAGCCGCGCCGAGCGCCTTAATGTTAATACACAAAACATATATTTAGCGTCTGAAACAAACCTTCAAAATATTATAGACGCTGTTGAAAACTCTGCGCCCGAGTACTTGGTGGTAGATTCCATACAAACAATGTACCACCCCGAAATAACCTCAGCGCCCGGCACTGTGGCGCAAGTGCGCGAATGCGCGGCAGAACTTCTGCGCGTGTCAAAATCTAAAAATATTACCGTGTTTTTGCTGGGACATGTTACAAAAGACGGAGATATCGCAGGTCCCCGCGTGCTTGAACACATAGTAGACACCGTACTATACTTTGAAAACGAACGGTCGCATACTTACAGGTTTTTAAGATCTCACAAAAACAGGTTCGGGCCTACAAGTGAAGTGGGCATTTTTGAAATGCTTGAGTCGGGGCTTGCGGAAGTTTCAAACGCGTCTGAACTTTTTTTAAGTGAACGCGCGCTTAAATCGGCAGGTAATATTGTTACTCCCTCTATGGAAGGAACAAGGCCTATACTTCTTGAAGTACAAGCCCTTAGCGCCCGCACGGCTTTTGGCATGCCGCGGCGTATGGTTTCGGGTTATGACGTTAACCGCGTAATTATAATGATAGCCGTACTTGAAAAGCGCTTGGGTATTGCGCTGGAAAGCCAGGACGTTTTTGTTAATATTGCCGGCGGGGTAAAGGTAAAAGAAACAGCTTTAGATTTAGCTGCGGCTTGCGCTATAGTTTCTTCAAACGCCGGTTTTGTATGCGCGCAAGACATTTCTGTTTTTGGGGAAGTCGGGCTTAGCGGTGAAATACGCGCTGTGTCTTTTGCCGAAGCGCGCCTTAATGAAGCTGAGAAATTGGGCTTTAAAAAAGTTATAATGCCTAAAGCTAACTTGAAAGGTTTAAACTATAAGGGCAAAATAGAAATTTTGGCTGCTGATACAATAGACAACGCTATTAAACTTTTAAGGGGTAACTAATGATAAAATTTAGCACGGCAGGGGAATCTCACGGCAGAGGCCTTGCAACAATTATAGAGGGTATCCCCGCAGGGCTTGAAATAGATATTGCCGCCATTAACGCAGATTTGTTCCGCCGTCAGCAAGGTTACGGGCGCGGGGCGCGTATGGCGATAGAAAGCGACAAGGTTGAAGTTATTTCCGGTATCCGCCACGGCAAAGCCATGGGTTCTCCCATATGTTTGCTGGTAAAAAATAAAGATTTCG
Organism: Candidatus Proendomicrobium guianensium; assembly: GCA_009785775.1. Classification (GTDB taxonomy): domain Bacteria; phylum Elusimicrobiota; class Endomicrobiia; order Endomicrobiales; family Endomicrobiaceae; genus Proendomicrobium; species Proendomicrobium guianensium. Next base: position 4,661 of record WQVR01000010.1, on the reverse strand, counting down.
AAAACTGGCAAGACATTATGTCAGCAGAAGCGACAGGCTTTAAATCACCCCTGCTTAGCAGGCCACGTCCCGGGCATGCAGACCTTGCAGGGCTTATAAAGTACGGCACAAACGATTTCAGAAATATTTTAGAGCGCGCTTCCGCGCGCGAAACAGCCGTGCGTGTTGCGGCAGGCGCTGTTTTTAAAGCATTGCTTAAGGCGTTTGGCATTAATGTTTTATCGTTTGTAAACCAAACGGGTGCGGCAAAACTAAATACCGCAAGTTTTAAAAACATTGCAGACCTTATAAAAAAAGCGGAAAGTTCGCAGGTGCGTTGCCCCGACGATAAAACCTCACAAAAAATGATATCCGAAATTAAGCGCGCCGCCCTAAAGGGAGATACTTTAGGCGGGCAGGTAACGGTTATGGCGCTTGGGCTTCCCGTAGGGCTTGGCAGCCACACCCAGTGGGACCAAAAGCTAGACGGGCGCCTTGCGCAAAGCTTAATGTCTGTGCAGGCTGTAAAAGCTGTTGAGGTCGGCGCGGGTACGGAGTATGCGGGGCTAGCCGGTTCTAAAGCGCATGACGAAATTTTTTACTCAAAGCAAAAAGGATTTTACAGAAATACAAATAATGCAGGCGGTATTGAAGGCGGCATTAGCAACGGGGAGGCGCTTGTTGTTAAAGCCACAATGAAAGCAATACCGTCGTTAACGCGCCCTCTTAAAAGCGTTAATATTAAAACAAAAAAAACTGAAGTCGCCGAAGCTGTGCGAAGCGATGTTTCGGCTGTAGCGGCATGCGCCGTTGTTTGCGAAGCCGCCGTGAGTTTTGAACTTGCGCGCGCCTTAAAAGAAAAATTCGGAGGAGATAGCATAGCCGAAATGCTTTGCAACTACAAGTGCTACACTAAAGAGGCGCGCAAAGTATGAATGTTGTTTTAACAGGGTTTATGGGTTCGGGAAAAAGCACGGTGGGCAAAATTTTAGCCGAAAAATTGGATTTAAGTTTTTTTGATACCGATGAAATACTAGAAGAAAACAACAGCTCTACGGTAAGTGAAATATTTGCTAAGTATGGCGAAAAAACTTTTCGCCAAATGGAGCGCGAAACTATAAAGCTTGTGTCTGGGCTAGACGGCGTGGTTATATCTACCGGCGGCGGGGTGCCCTTAAACAAAGATAATATAAGCGATTTGAAAAAAAACGCGGTAATAATTTATTTATACGCGCGCCCTGAAGAAATTTACGACCGTATTAAACACACCCAAAACCGTCCGCTTATACAAAAAATGCTAAATCCGCTTGGCGAAATAAAAAAGCTGTTGCAAGAGCGTAAATCTGCCTATGAATCTTGCGATTTTATGGTAAATACAGACGGTATAGCGCCTTTAGAAGTTGCCCAAACTATACTTTCAAACCATGAATTTCAAAAGCTGGGTTTTAAAGAACGGTAAAAAACGTTTATAAATTTTGTTATAATATTTTTAGAAATTTCCAGTTTTAATTTTTGGAGTATCTTTTGAAAAAGGCATTACTGTTTTTGTCGATTTTTATAATTTGCTTGAGCATAGCTTATGCACAAGAAGACATAGTTTTTCGGCCTTTACATCGAGTACACCCTCAATTTTGGGGGTTTTCAGAAAGGGGTTACAGGGCTGAAATAAGCCAGCGGACTCCCAGAACTCCTTTTTCCCTGCGCGTATACTTTCAAGACTTACCCTCGCCCGAATTTGCCGCCCAAATTGTTTTAGAGCAAGTAAGGGAAAAAAGCCGCGATGACGCGTTTCAAGACCCGTCTGTTGTTATTGTAGGCACTGCATGGTATATTGATGACGGCTTTAACCCGCCCGTAAAAATAAATTTTACCGCCGCATATGGCGCTTATGTTTGGGTAGCCCGTGAGAGAAGAATTTTTGCATTCCCCGAGTATTTAAGGCTTTTAAGAAGAGATAGAGAAGCAAGAGAAAGGGAAGAACGCGCCCGCCGCCGCGGCGTTGTGCAGGAAAGTTAAGATTGCTTTTTGTCAATTGCCGCTTTTGCTATAGCAATGTGGAACTCAAGCTTTTGCATAAGATGGTCAAAAAATACTTCATAACCTACCGAGTACCTTGCTTCTAAAATTTTACGCGCTGTTTGCAGGTGAAAAAGTTGTTGTTCTAAATCACTCTCCCAATTAACCGCTAAAAACCAGCCCCAAACTTCGTTTATTCCATGCGAGTTTATAAGAGAATATAGAAGTGTTTGCGGGTTTTGCCATGCTTGTTTTCTTTGGAAAGTATTTGCCGCAGAAAACACAAGCCATAAACTTACTGCAAAATATAAGGCGTATTTTAAAACGCGTTTAGACATTAACCGCACGCAGTAGTCTATAAATATAAAAAAAACTGCAAATAGTCCTATAGACGGCAAGTAAAGATAACGCAAGCTTAGAAGTTCTGTTTTATAAACAAATATTATTCCCGGCGCTAAAAAAAACGCGCTAAGCGCAAAAAATGCGGCATAGGTTTTGTTAATTTTTATTGCTTTGTAATAAAGCGCAAATGCCACGGCAAGTATTAAAAAATGTGAAATATAATAAAGTTTAAAGTCACCAAAAGCCGGCAAAAACGGCGAAAATATTATATCCACATACGGCGGGTAAAAACAGTAAAGGATATACCTTGAAAGTATAAGCGGCAACTTGTAAACAGATTGCGCGCCAAGTAGCGTTACAGAAAATAAAAGGTCATTGTCAAAGGCGGTGCCGTTGCCTAAAAGCGCCCCGCTTAAGTAAGAAATATAAAAATTTAAAACTCCCGCTACAAAGGATGCCGCAAAAAAAGGAAATAAAGTTATCAGAATTTTTTTTAATGCTTTAGTATTAAAGGGTTTTTCCATGCGCGTTAAGTCTAAGCTTAAAAAAAATAAGGGGAGCAGTATTATTGTAGGCCATGTGAGCAGCCCTAAAATAAAACTTACCAAAGCGGCATTTTTTAAGTGAATAGTCTGGCTGAATTTAGCGCCGGGTAGTTTTGAAAACAAATATAAATATGTTGAAAACAGCGCCCAAAAAGCGCTTAAAATATGCCCTCGCGCTGCAAGTTCGTTTACTGCGGGGCTTACAGCGGGCGCAACTCCAAAAGCCAGTGCCGTAAAAAAAGCAATAGAGTAACGTTTAGAAATTAAAAGTACTATTAAAAAGCAAAGTAAAACATTTAATACGTGTATAGTATTGCTTAATAAATGCGAAATGTGCGGGTTATTATAAGAAATAAGGTTTAGTAAATAATTAGGCAAATGTTTAAGAGGGGTATAGAAGTGAAAGTTGTTTATATTGAAAAGTTCGGTTACAGGGCTTGATGGTTTTACTAAAGGGTTATTAACAATTTCAAAAAAATCGTCGGTATAGGCAAAATCGTAAGAAATATTGCGCGCGTAAAGCCCGAAAGTTATTATGCCTAAAAGCGCAAGCAGTAAAAGGGTTTTATACTTAATTACAAAACCCTTTATTTTCCGCACCCGCCGCAACCCATGCCCCTTGATGAAGGGCAAACCGAGGGCATTTCTTTAACGCTTGAGGAAGTACCAGAACTTTTTGCGCTAAAAGTTGAAAACTGTTTTGTAACTTTCGCGCTTTTGCAAACAGGGCATGAAACACTATCCGTATTTGAACTAAGCACAAGGTGTTCAAATTTTTTAGAACAATCATTGCATATAAATTCAAATAAAGGCATATTAGCTTGTCCTTGTTTCTTTGGCTGGTTCTGCAGAAACGCGCCTGCCTTTAATGTTAGTTTTGTTTAGGGCGTCTATTACGGCGTCTGCATGTTCTATGGGAACTTCAACAAAACTAAACGCTTCCAAAATTTTTATATTGCCGATAATATTGCCGGCAAGCCCTGTTTCGCCTGCTATAGCGCCTACAAAGTCGCCGGGGCGCACATTTTGTTTTTTGCCTATGTTAATAAAAAGCCGCGCCATACCGCGTTCTTTTGCGCCTGTGTTTTGGTATGTGTCGTTGTCTTTGTTTGCAGATACTGCCTGCTCTTTGGCTTCGTCTTGTGAAATTACTATTCGCAGTAATACCGCGGCAATATCTAAAGACGTTGTGTCTTCATCTATAAGGTTTTCAACCATTTGTACGTATTTCTCGTTAAAGGGGGCTTTTAAACCGTCTTTAACTTTTTCAATGAGTTGCGCAGTTTTAACATTTTCAATATCTGCAAGTGAGGGCACGTTTTTGCGCCTGATAGTTACTTTGCTGTAGCGTTGAATGTCGCGCAGTTTGTAAATATCTTTTCCCGCCACAAAACTGAAAGCTTTGCCGGTACGTCCTGCCCGCCCTGTTCTGCCTATGCGGTGGATATAATCTTCGTCGTCTTTAGGTACGTCATAATTAAACACGGCTTCAACGTCGTCTACGTCTATGCCGCGGGCGGCAACGTCTGTTGCCACAAGTATTTCTATTGTGCCCTTGCGGAATTTTGCCATAACCCTGTCGCGCTGATTTTGGTTCATGTCGCCGTGAATGGCGTCTGCGGTGTAGCTTCGGGCTTGCAGGCTTGCGGTAACTTCGTCTACGCGTTTTTTTGTATTACAAAAAACTATCGAAAGTTTAGGGTTGTATAAATCTACCGAACGCGAAAGGGCTTCCAGCTTTTGATGTTCGCGCACTTCAAAATAATATTGTTCTATAGT